>NZ_JAPTNK010000059.1:0-401 GCF_026891775.1 Brevibacillus halotolerans | reverse complement strand
TGGCAGAGGGGTCACACACGTTCCCATTCCGAACACGACCGTTAAGCCCTCTAGCGCCGATGGTACTTGCCCATTCGGGCCGGGAGAGTAGGACGTTGCCAGGCCGGTAACCTTTAGGGTTACTGATAATAATACTGTTGCCTTTGAAGTGGAAATACGTTTCAACGTTTTTATAAAACTTCAATATCGACCGCTTGCGGTCAGCAAATGGCGCAGACATTTGTTCTTTGAAAACTGGATAATGATAGAAAGCATACAAGGCAAACGTTCTTATTTTTGTAGGAACATGCAAACATTAGTGTAGATCGAAAGATCAAACCTTTAACTGTGGTTAAGTTAATAAGGGCACACGGTGGATGCCTTGGCGTTAGGAGCCGAAGAAGGACGCAGCGAACTGCGAT
>NZ_JAPTNK010000058.1:0-424 GCF_026891775.1 Brevibacillus halotolerans | reverse complement strand
AGGTTACCGGCCTGGCAACGTCCTACTCTCCCGGCCCGAATGGGCAAGTACCATCGGCGCTAGAGGGCTTAACGGTCGTGTTCGGAATGGGAACGTGTGTGACCCCTCTGCCATCATCACCAGACAACAAGTTCTATTTTTGCAGAACTCTTATATATTAACATTTTTCTCTTCATAAGTCAAATGCTTATTCATTAAAAAATTTATGAAGAATGGTGGAGCTGAACGGGATCGAACCGATGACCTCCTGCTTGCAAGGCAGGCGCTCTCCCAACTGAGCTACAGCCCCATTTTGAGAATGTGGTAGATGGTGGGCCTAGGCTGACTCGAACAGCCGACCTCACGCTTATCAGGCGTGCGCTCTAACCAACTGAGCTATAGGCCCCTAAGAGCCATGCTCTCTCAAAACTGAACAGTAAAGATG
>NZ_JAPTNK010000057.1:0-433 GCF_026891775.1 Brevibacillus halotolerans | reverse complement strand
TGTCGCCAGTCGGACCAGTAGCGCCAGTGTCTCCGGTAGGTCCAGTAGCGCCAGTGTCTCCGGTAGGTCCAGTCGGTCCGATGTCGCCAGTCGGTCCAGTTGGTCCGGTGTCTCCGGTAGGTCCAGTCGGTCCGATGTCGCCAGTCGGTCCAGTTGGTCCAGTGTCACCAGTCGGTCCAGTTGGTCCGATGTCTCCGGTAGGTCCGGTAGGTCCAGTAGCGCCAGTGTCTCCGGTAGGTCCAGTCGGTCCGATGTCGCCAGTCGGACCAGTAGCGCCAGTGTCTCCGGTAGGTCCAGTAGCGCCAGTGTCGCCAGTCGGACCAGTAGCGCCAGTGTCTCCGGTAGGTCCAGTAGCGCCAGTGTCTCCGGTAGGTCCAGTCGGTCCGATGTCGCCAGTCGGTCCAGTTGGTCCGGTGTCTCCGGTAGGTCCAGT
>NZ_JAPTNK010000056.1:0-447 GCF_026891775.1 Brevibacillus halotolerans | reverse complement strand
TAGACAAGGGCTTAGCAGATAAATTGTTTCCTCAGGGAAATGCTGTAGGAAATCGGATTTACATGTCAGATGCCTCCTTTGTGGTCATTGGGATTCTAAAAAATGATATGCAGGGCTTAATGGGCGGTGGCATGCAGGATCTGGTGTACATGCCGGCACGAACTTATCTCAATCACAATGAAAAAGCAACGGTAAGCATGTTCCACATTCAAGCCAAATCAAATGCTACGATTCAAGCCGCGATGGACTTTACCAAGCAATATCTAAATCGTGTACATAAGCATACCGATCATTACACGGTAAAAAACAGCGCCGATGAGCTAAAAGAGATCACGAAGATGCTTGACATGCTTACAATGGTCTTCTCGGTTATCGCCGGAATTTCTCTTTTAGTGGGCGGTATCGGGGTAATGAACATCATGCTCGTCTCCGTAACGGAGCGCACAC
>NZ_JAPTNK010000055.1:0-453 GCF_026891775.1 Brevibacillus halotolerans | reverse complement strand
ATCTTCGCAATTAGTACATCTGAAATAAGACCTATTATAACAGGGGAACGTTGGGTTTATGAAAACGAAGAGCTAATAATTGAATCTACAGATGCACATAGGCTTGCGAGAAGAAGAACGGAGGTTAAAGGAGATAAAGATACAATTGATTTCGTTTTTCCAGGTAAGTCACTAATGGAATTAGAGAAAATACTTAACGAAAGCAATGCTTCGATATATACAAATGGAGCATCTGTGCTTATTAGTTTTGGGAATACTACATTTATTTCACGTACCCTCGAAGGTGTTTATCCAAACACCTCAAAAATAATCCCAGAAAAATTCAGTACAGAAATAAAAATCAATAGACTCGAGTTGATAAAAGCACTCGATGGTTGCAACGTATTTAATGGTGGTAAAAATCCTCTCATTAAAATACAAATTCTTAACGATTCTACTGTCTCTCTTACGTCT
>NZ_JAPTNK010000054.1:0-456 GCF_026891775.1 Brevibacillus halotolerans | reverse complement strand
TTTATTATCGAGCATTAGACAAAAGCACTTTAATGTATAAGATTAAAACGGACGGGACTTCAAAAACCCAATTAACCAATGAACCATCAGGTTATATTAATGTCGTAGATGATTGGATCTATTACTCGGATTATTCGGATTATCCTATCCTGCATAAAATGAAAACGGATGGATCAAACAAACAATTAATAACAACAGATTATGCGGAAGAACTTGTTGTATTAGGTGAATATGTTTATTATCGCAATGGAAACGATAAGAGTGCCTTCTATCGAATCAAGAATGATGGAAGTGATAAAATGAAAATAAGTGATGACACTGTTAACTTTCTAAATTATTCAAATGGCTGGTTGTATTACGCAAACAGCTTGGATGACTTCAAGCTTTATAAAATGAAGATCGATGGCACAAAAAGAACAAAACTAACTGATGATTCGATCAATTCAGTTGTAGTGG
>NZ_JAPTNK010000053.1:0-468 GCF_026891775.1 Brevibacillus halotolerans | reverse complement strand
CAACGTTCCCCTGTTATAATAGGTCTTATTTCAGATGTACTAATTGCGAAGATTGTATCAGATATTATCTCCTTTAATTTGTTCGAAGAGATAACAAATCCCTTTTCATAATCCCCAGTAGTTTCTAATCCTGGAAAAACAGGAAAGTCTTTAGAGGAATATCCACTTAAATCATGTTTTGATACGCGTTTTTTTGATTTTTTAGACTCCGCATAAATGACTGCTTTATTATCTTCATCAATCTCAATACTCATCCATTCTTGTCTAAAATTTGAAGTGATTTGGGTTAAATGCTTTTCTGGTAATACTACGCTTCCAGACTCTTGTACATTTATTTGGAGTGGAGTTAGTATAGTTTCATGGACACCTCTTAGTTAAGTCCTTACAATGAAAACAAGAGGAGATGAGTCCGGATGGAACACAAAAAAACGAACAAGAGATACAATGAAGATTTTAAAAGAACAGTGG
>NZ_JAPTNK010000052.1:0-524 GCF_026891775.1 Brevibacillus halotolerans | reverse complement strand
AAGAAAGAGACTATAAGATAGCCTTGGAGGAGGTGATGAATGATGGAACATTAAAAGGACGTTCTCACCCGCTCAGTGAGGAACGTCCAATTGTGAAACATTAACACACATTTATCTTAGCACAAAATGATTACGATTTACAGAATTTCTCAGGGAATTTAATGTAGAAGTTAGATAAAAATGCTTAATGAATATTTGTCGAAAAACCATAAAATCCTTTTGAAACAGCCGTTTTTCAACTATTCATGAAGCATCTAAGCCTGGAGTGTTATTTATGAATTTGTGGGGATCAGAAAAGAAAAAGCTCTTACAAGAAAATAAGAAGCAAGAATGGGGAGAACGGAGAATTCAACTTAAGAATGAAGCCAGAAAAGTTTTGATCAACAAGAATAACCAGCCAAAACAATAAACCAAAAAATTTGGATGGTGATATGGTTTGAATTTAAAGCTAAAAAAGGGGATATTGTCTCTACTTTCAGTTACGTGCTTATCCTTGACATTTACTTCTGTTGTCACAGCTTCTT
>NZ_JAPTNK010000051.1:0-527 GCF_026891775.1 Brevibacillus halotolerans | reverse complement strand
ATCCTGATAAATTTCAATCATTCTCTTTGTAATCAGTTGGTTCTCTTTATGACGTGGAGAGTGCTCTTTCTTTTGGAATTGATAGTATGTACTTCTGGAAAGATTGAGTACCTCACACATAGTCTGTACAGAGTACTTTTCTCTGTTTGCTGCAATAAATTGATTCAGTTCTGCAATTTCTACTTTTTCGCGAATATGGCCATAGCCTTTTTTAGAATTTCATTTTCCTGTTTCAATCGAAGCATTTCCTTCTGCATAGCAGCAATCTCTTTAGGTGCAATAGATTGTCCTGCTTCTCCGAGAGGAGTAAATTCTTTGATCCATTTGTAAATAGTGACTTCTGAAATACCATATTCGCTAGATAATTCCTTTACAGAGTAACCAGAGTGATAAAGATCTACCACTGTTCTTTTAAAATCTTCATTGTATCTCTTGTTCGTTTTTTTGTGTTCCATCCGGACTCATCTCCTCTTGTTTTCATTGTAAGGACTTAACTAAGAGGTGTCCATGAAACTATACTAACTCCA
>NZ_JAPTNK010000050.1:0-541 GCF_026891775.1 Brevibacillus halotolerans | reverse complement strand
CACGCTGTCATACAGGGGTTCGAATCCCCTACGGGTCACCATTTATCTGGAGGATTAGCTCAGCTGGGAGAGCATCTGCCTTACAAGCAGAGGGTCGGCGGTTCGATCCCGTCATCCTCCACCATTTGTTTTTAAAAATGCAAATTTTTGCATCATATGGGGAGATAGTGAAGTGGCTAAACACGGCAGACTGTAAATCTGCTCCCTCAGGGTTCGGCGGTTCGAATCCGTCTCTCCCCACCATTCCTATTGGGGTATAGCCAAGCGGTAAGGCAACGGACTTTGACTCCGTCATTCCCAGGTTCAAATCCTGGTACCCCAGCCATAGGGAGCCATTAGCTCAGTTGGTAGAGCATCTGACTTTTAATCAGAGGGTCGAAGGTTCGAGTCCTTCATGGCTCACCATTTTTAGTTTGCGGACGTAGCTCAATTGGTAGAGCGTCGCCTTGCCAAGGCGAAGGTCGCGGGTTCGAGACCCGTCGTCCGCTCCATATATTATGTGCCCTTAGCTCAGCTGGATAGAGCGTTTGACTACGAATCA
>NZ_JAPTNK010000005.1:0-294341 GCF_026891775.1 Brevibacillus halotolerans | reverse complement strand
CACGCCGCCAGCGTTCGTCCTGAGCCAGGATCAAACTCTCCATTAAAGTAGTTCTTGATCAAAGCTTCAAAACTTGCTTGGCTAGTGTTTCTATCAAACATTTTACTGTTCAGTTTTCAAAGATCATTTTTTGAAGTACAATTCAGTATTATTCCACAACCAAAGTTGTTTGTCAACCTTTTTTTAGTCTACCTTTTCGCACCTTCTGGTAAAGAAAGAGTGGCGTCTCAGGAGAGACTCGAACTCCCGACCGACCGCTTAGAAGGCGGTTGCTCTATCCAGCTGAGCTACTGAGACATAGCACTAATTCATTTCAATGGTCGGGAAGACAGGATTCGAACCTGCGACACCTTGGTCCCAAACCAAGTACTCTACCAAGCTGAGCTACTTCCCGACAATATGGCGTGCCCTGAGAGATTCGAACTCCCGACCTTTTGATTCGTAGTCAAACGCTCTATCCAGCTGAGCTAAGGGCACATTAAAATTTTAATTTTACACAATGAAAATGGTGAGCCATGAAGGACTCGAACCTTCGACCCTCTGATTAAAAGTCAGATGCTCTACCAACTGAGCTAATGGCTCCCAAAATGGTGCCGGCGATAGGACTTGAACCCACAACCCCCTGATTACAAGTCAGGTGCTCTACCAATTGAGCTACACCGGCAAATTCGGAATATAAACTTATCAAAAATGATGGCGGAGCTGACGGGACTCGAACCCGCGACCTCCGGTGTGACAGACCGGCGTGAACTCCAGCTTCACCACA
This sequence comes from Brevibacillus halotolerans, assembly GCF_026891775.1. NCBI lineage: Bacteria > Bacillati > Bacillota > Bacilli > Caryophanales > Paenibacillaceae > Brevibacillus > Brevibacillus halotolerans. Next base: position 293,575 of record NZ_JAPTNK010000005.1, on the reverse strand, counting down.
GCTCCCTAAAACTTCTCTTCAAAATCACCAGAAATGAATTCCAATATTTAAAGAAGAAATGGTGACCCGTAGGGGATTCGAACCCCTGTATGACAGCGTGAAAGGCTGCTGTGTTAAACCGCTTCACCAACGGGCCATATACAATTTTTTATGTATTTCTTGGGAACGAGATTTAGTCTACCACATTTAATTAAGTATAGTCAATAGTTTTTAAAAATTTTCTTTTAAACAACTTGTACAAAGAATTCCTCTCCATGCTAAAAGCCACAAAAAACGTACTAAAAAAGAGCGACTTGAACTAGTCGCTCTAAGAATAATCCACAAAATCAATTGTTACACTACACTTATCATATAAATTTATGATGACAATTGCTAGCTCCAATTAATGGGTTCATTCATAGCTGTACAACAAGTAACATCTAATTCTATAGCAACTTGATTTATCCTCACATGGTTTTTGCCAGAAGAATGCTCCCCATCTTGCGCAAATAAAAAATTACGTATAATATCTATTTTGTTCCCTTTTAATATTCGTGTTTAAGGAGATGTTCTACTTGTTTCAACTAGAAAAGCATAACTCCTCTTTTAAAAAAGAGTTAACTGCCGGATTTACTACATTCTTTACAATGGCTTATATCATGGTTGTCAATCCGCTCATCTTATTAGATGCGGGCGTTCCCTTTCAACAAAGCTTCACGGCAACAGTAATAGCCGCCATGCTCGGTACACTTATCATGGGACTTTATGCAAACTATCCTATAGCAATTGCACCTGCTATGGGTTTAAATGCATATTTTGCTTACTCCGTTGTAAAAACCAATCAAGGGCTTGATTATCATATTGCGTTTTCAGCAGTATTTGTGGCAGGGATATTATTCGTTATCCTTTCCCTTACACCTCTACGTTCAAAATTAATTGAGGCCATTCCAAATAATTTAAAGCACGCTATTACTGCTGGGATCGGGCTTTTTATTGCGTTCTTAGGATTACGTATGAGCGGGTTAATTACTGCCCACCCAAGCAATTTGGTTGCGTTAGGCGATTTGCATTCTCCTTCTGTCATATTAGCTCTGATTGGTCTTTTAATAACCCTGATATTTTACTCTCTAAATATAAATGGCGCTTTATTTTTCGGAATGATTCTTACTGGTCTAATCGCCTTTCTAACCGGTCAGCTTCAATTTACAAACGGATTTGTCTCTATGCCGACTCTTCCTGAGGGAATCCTAGTCTCCAATCCTGTAACGGCCTTTGGAGAAGTCATCGAGTATGGTCTATATTCAGTAGTATTCTCTTTTTTACTAGTGACGCTATTTGATACGACTGGTACAGTACTTGGCGTAGCTGAACAAGCAGGACTGATGAAAGGTAACAAGCTTCCAAGAGCTGAACGTGCCCTACTATCAGATTCTGTCGCTACTCTATTCGGTTCCATGCTAGGAACATCGCCAACTTCTGCTTATGTAGAATCTGCATCTGGTGTTGCTGCTGGCGGTCGCACCGGGCTTACTGCCGTGTTTATTGCTCTGTTGCTAGGAATTGGCGCTTTTTTTGGTCCACTAATTAGCGCCGTATCAGGATTGTCTGCCATCACCGCTCCTTCGCTCATTATCGTTGGCTCCTTGATGGTTGGCAGTGTCCGCCACATTAATTGGGAACTACCAGATGAAGCTTTTCCTGCTTTCTTGGTTTTGTTAAGCATGCCGCTTACCTCCAGTATCGCTACTGGGATCTCACTAGGGTTTATTTCATACCCACTGATGAAAATTTTAAGAGGCAAATGGCGTCAGGTGCATCCATTAGTCTATCTCTTTGGCGTTTTATTTGCTATTCAACTGATCGCTGTTCCTCATTAATAGAAGCAAAAATAAAGACAAAAAAGAAGTCAGGATTTAATTCTGACTTCTTTTTTATAGATACCATACGTACAGCCTGCATAGGAGCGATCCAGCAATCTAAAGATTTGGCAGCCACTGTGTTCTTATTTTTGTATGCCCCACTCATTTTGGAAAATTAATTCCTGTAAATTACGCCGTTTCTCCCATTGAAGAACTTCCAATAGCGGACGATCAGGATATTCATTTGTATAGCCTAATGAAAGCAAGGCTACTGGCTCAATGTGCGGAGGTATTCCCAAGATTTCACGGACATCCGCTTTCTTGTAAAAGCTAACCCACCCAAGGGCAATTCCTTCTGCACAGCTAGCCAGCCACATATTTTGAATCGCGCATGCCACTGACAAGACATCTGTCTCTGGAATCGAATTGCGACCAAGGACATGGGCCCCTCCCCTAGTCGGATCATTTGTAATACAGATAGTCAGAGGAGCTTCTTTTAGCCCTTGAACCTTGATTCCCATAAATTGATCACTGCGGTCTGTACCTTCATAATGAATAGCCAGCGCGCGTCGTTCTTTGTCTGCAGCATAAGCTAGCTTATCCTTTATTTCTTGATCTGTGACCATAATAAAATTCCATGGTTGCATAAAACCCACAGAAGGTGCATGATGCCCCGCTTCTAAAATTCGTTGAATAGCATCTTCAGGCAATGGTGTATCCAAAAAACTACGAATATCCCGTCTCCCTTCAATCGCTTTATACACGCCTTGTTTTTCTTGTTCAGTAAATTGAAGCATTTTGCTTATCTCCTTAGATGTTTTTTTGTTCAAGTTACCCATTGTTAGAAAACAGTTGGAAGTCGAGCCTCATCAAGCAGTTTTTTATTCCTCTTCTAATCGTACAAAAAATCTCCCACCAACAGTAGGAGATTTTTTGTGACATTTTTTATTTTCCGTAAGAACCGTTAGCAAATGTACTAGGGTCCCACCATTTATAACCAGCGGCTGGAGCTGCCCAAGGCTCTTTTTGTGGTTCGATTGTTTGGGACGGAATTTCATTTTCTGGACCAGTTGTAATGAGAGGAGTCGCCGTATCCAGCTTTAAGCCTTGTACCTGCTGAAGGTTTTCGTAATTCTCTTGTTTTGCTAACCAATTGATTAGGTTAATAAGTAGCACAGCATCGTCTTGTTCTTTGAATCCGTCATAGGTTTTCTTCTTTTGGCCATTCTCTTCACGCAAATACTTCGGGGTTGCATCTTCTACCGGCGAAGAGTCACCGATAAAAGCAGCCTTTCCTTTCCCCAGCTTAGCGATAGCTACATACGGGCCTTCCTCCACTCCACCGCCTTTATATACACCTTTATCAACAGAATGGGCCCATTTTGCATTTGTTTTTGGCAAATAAACGATTCCCTTTGCTTTTTTCGGTTCAACGATGGCAAGGGTGCTACCCGCGTGCATTGCCACGCTGGATACGCCCTCTGTAATTCCCAACGCCTGAGCAGGACTCACAATGTTGGTTGCATTTATGTCTCCAAGCGCATTGTAGCGGAACCGGATACCAAAGTTGTCAGCCAGCCAATCAGAGCTTGCTACCCCTTGCATAGCTTCCGAGTTACGCTCCTCCTCGCTCATTCCCTTAGCTGGATCAGCCCACGCTCCACGGCGATATCCGTTCATCACTTCCGAGGCATCCCAACGATTCTTGTTACGATCTGCATTGTAGTGATCCCCGATAAAGAAGATGCTACCGCCATTTTTTACAAATTCAATCATTGCTGCTTGTTCAGATACCTTATAAGGAATGTTGGCCTCTCCAATTACAAACACGGTATATTCTTTCAGATCGTCATAGACAATCGGTGTTGATTTGCGTAATTCCTTCACATCATAGCCGACTTGAGCGATCGCATTCGCAAAGTCAGAGAAGCCTCCGTCAATAACCCAGTCTGCGGCTCCTGTTGTTTGTCCATGCGTATTGTCAAATAACACCTTTTTACCCAGAGGGGTACCTTTTGCAGAGATAAACGGAGCCGGATCGTGAGGACCTTCAGCCCAGACTGAGCTCGTGAATAACGTGGAAGCTGCTAGTGTTACAACAAGAGCGCCCTTCCAAAGCTTTTTAGCTACCAAATAAGATGAACGAAACATCGTAGACCCCTCCTTATTCTTATGGCACAAGTTGAATATGTGTATAGGTGGCAATTCCTTTTTTGCTAAAATACGCTTTATCATGCAAAACACCGGTGATTTTCACTTTTTTACCGGCGGCATTTGCTACGGCATATGGTCCATTGCGGTCTGCATTCGCAAATTTTACGATAAGCGCATCTGTAGTTTCGTCCCCTGGCTGATCAGCAAGATAAATACCATAGCCTGCAAATTGGGCATTTGGCTCTACCGTCTGTACATAAGCTTCAAGTGTAATTGTCGTTCCTTGTGGCAGGGCTAGGGCTTGAGCTACTGTCAGTCCCGTTCCCTCCTTGGTTACCTCCAAGCTTAAACGTACTTTTTGCGCATACCCTTCGACTGTTCCCTCAAAGTTGAATGTACCTTCACTGCTTGTATCTGCTACATTCGGATTCCAGCTATCTACTGGTACCTGCTGTTTGGTCCCATCGCTCATGGAAGCCAATACAGTTGTAGGTAAGGGGTAATTGGCTCCTTGTCTCACAGAAGCAGTAATATCGCCAACATTAATAATGCTTGGTGCCCCTGTTGATTCCGTTACCAATACATAAGCTGCTTCACTTTGATAATGAGTCGTTGGATTGCTAGCAATGACTTCGAGTACAGTTCCTACTGACTGTGCTGGAATTTTCACACCGAAAGCTCCTACCTGATCTGCCTTGTCAGTCCCTACTAACGTCGAGCCTGTTCGAACATGAATGTCTGTTCCAGGCTTAGCTGTACCTGTTATATGCGTGTCTGTCACTGTAATTGGATGAACAAGAGGTACATCTCCCAAAGGAAGTACTCTAATCGAAAATACTTTCTGTGACTGAGCAGACCCTAACTTGATTGAAGCGATTAGCACAACGTCAGTTATCTTGGAAACAGCGGCTCTGTTTACATGTCCATTATCAAGCTCTACGATGGCTGAATGGGCTTGGTCCTGCAAGCTCCATTGGATCGCAACATGGTTTGCACCCATTTTTGGTAGAGACACGCTTGTAGCCGTACCATCATAGGTAACCTTCAAGCTAGCTTTCACTGCCTCTACTGCTTCCTCGTCCGTGATTGTTTGGGCAGGTACGGTGAGCAAGAACACTTTCGTATCCATGCTAGTCCCCTTTTTCAGAGTAGCTGTTAAGGTTACTTTTGCATCTACCGAACCTTTTGCTGGACGAATGACTTTTCCCTGCTCCGAAATAATGGCTGGTTGATCGGATACCCAGGCAATTGTCGAGCCATAAGCACCGTTGGTAGGCAAAGTCAGATCAGTCCGAGCTGTGCCACTCTCATCCCCTACAAAAAGAGCTGCTTTATCTGCTGCCACCCGATCTGCATCGGTAAGTCCACTGCGTAAAATAACAATATCTTTTACAGATCGTGGATAAACCTGAGCCGAGCCTTTAAAAATAGAAGCTATTCCAGTTACATCCACCACATCTTTTTCACGTAATTCCGGCAGGCTAACCCCATACTTCCCTAAAAAAACTTCAATCGAGCCCGTCGAGGTCTCCGCTACAAGCTTACTAGAAGTGACCTGTGAAACCGTTGCTTCCGCCAAGCGAATCAGCATTCCTTGCTTCTTGATTAGCTGGCTTGCCTCTACAGAAATAGCTTGAGGTTCATTGACCGTACCTGTAATCGAGAATTCGGCTTGCATAATTTCTACTTCTCCGTTGTACGTATCTTTCAAGCCTTTTGTAATGGTAATCACATCTCCTGGCTTCACCTGTGTTTGTGTAGTAGGTTGGAATACCAGAATACCTGCTTTGTCATCTTGAATATAAAAGCTATTCCGACTGTCCGAGACTGTACTTACTACCCCTGTAGCTGTTACGATCGGGGTTTTGTCTGGCAATTGCCGTATGGTTGACAAGCCATGCTTTTCTTCAGTAGGCGCTAACGTATAACCAGCTTGTTCAGCCTCTTGTGTGCTGTTAAAGAACACACGATTTTCTACAGCAACCTTTTGAAATTCGAGAGGCTGTACATAGAATTTTGTACCAGCATCCCCAACAGGACGGCTTAGTACCTTTTTCTGTTCACGAGCCCGGAATTCAAACGGCAATTCACTCAATGGGTCTTGGGCATTCCAAATTCCAATTCCTGCTTGCTTCGCTTCCTTGACGGCTTTCGCGTATTGCTTAAATGTCTCATCCTTGACTGGCCAGATGATATACATGCTGGCATATCCGTCTTTCACCATTTCCAAATTAACGTTACGGCCATCTGGAAGAATTACTTCTGCTAAAAGGCGACCGTATGCATCAATAGGTGTGGAAGCTGGTTTAATCGTAATCGAATCTCCTGGAGCTATTAATTTTTTTAGATGCTGTTTGGCACGTTCGCCATGAGCTTTTTGGTTTTTATCTTTACTGCTATTGTCCGTACCGTTGTATACCTGGGTATAGTCAAAATTAGGATCTTTTATATGATAGGTTTCCGCCGTATCCATATTGACAAATCGAACCGTATCTACCCCAAGAACTGGCTGAGATAAATGAATCGTATCGCCATCCACCACATCCTTCACAATGGAAGGGTAAGCTTCTTTAGGCTGAGGGGTTGGCAGTTGGTCCTGTAACAGGAGCAAATCCGTTTGTTTACGCGGAAGTATTTGATACAGATCATTATATTGTGCTAAAACACCCTCTACCTGATACCACTTACCTGCCGTAAGCTGTGCTACGTCAATGCTCTCTTTCATAACACGGACTGTCATGCCTTGGAAATGCTCATCAATCATCCGTAGGTTATAGCCACCGCCTGATTCACTGCTTGGAACAGATAGTAAGAATGCCTGCGAGGAGATTAGCATTCCTTCATATTTTTCTGCTAGTGCCGCTTGGTTTAATTGGACTACTGTCAAGAATTTTGCCTCAGGCACCTGATTCCCCGTACTTACCACGACGATATCTTCTGATGTTTCCGGAATGATTTCTGTCAAATTTTTATAAACAACAATCTTTCCTGTTACTTGAACCAAATCTCCCTCTTTTAGATCTGGATAACTGGTCCATTTACTTGCAAACAAATTAATCCCTGCTGTCTCATCCTGTATATACGTAGACAGCTTTCCACCGCCAAGCGAGGTGTTATCCGCCGTGATGATCCCTTGAAGCGTTACGACTTCATTTACTCGTTGTTTCAAGTCTGCAATGGAAGCGATACTAGCCGCTAATGACTCCGAAACAACTGTCTCTGTTAACAGGTTACCGGCTGTATTTTGAATCGTATTGGCTTGTAAACGTATCTTATTATCGTTTCCACGTAGCCCTTGAGCCAATGTAACGATTAGTGACTGTCCTTTAATGGAAACTAGATCGCCTTCCGTAAGAGAAATGAAGTCACTGCCGTTCCTAGCTATTTGGATCGCGTCGCGCAGTGCTTCTTCAGAAACCGCCAAGGCAATTTCGTCATCAAAACGTAAGGTAATTCGCTTATTGTCTTCATCTAACTTCGCATCCAAATACACAGGTGCTTTCGTGTTTTTGGAATCTTTGAAATTTATGGAAAATTCTGGTGAAACTAAGTGAGAAAGAGCGCCAAATACCATATCATGCTTCACGATTACGTACACATGATCAACGCTGTCTTTCGCCTCATGTTTCACTGCTTTTCCCAAGAAAGTGATTCTAAGTCGATCCTCGCTCTCCAGCTTAGCTGTGTAGCTGAGTCCCTCTGGTAATCCTTTGACTTGTATGCTTGATTTCAAAAACAGAGGCAAAAACTTGGCATGATGAAGCTCCACTAGAAGTGAGTCAGAAATCCCCCCATCATTAGCATCCGATTCATGTAAGCTACTAACGGACAAGCTTAGTGATGGGCCAGGCTTCTTTACAAGGACTGGGAACAGTGCTATCCGATGATCCACTTCCGCTTGGATAATGGCTAGCCCAATTGCTTTAGCTGTAACAACACCCTCCTCATTCACTGAAGCGACTCGTCTATCAGAAGAACTCCAATTTACGGCTTTACCTTCCACCTCTCTTCCGCGGATATCATATGCAACCGCTTTCAAAGTTAGGCTTCCATCTAAAGCAGAATCGATTTCTAGGATATTATCGTCTGCTAGGTTTTCTATCTTTACAGCAAACACTTTGCTAGAAGTAGCCTGTACCAGAAATGATTTTGCTGTTTTTTTCGAGCCGTACGCATCCACGCGTACAGTTACCCGTTTATCCAGCTCTCCACCTTTGATTGGTTCAAATTGGATACGAGCGGTTTTACTTGATTCATCCCAAGCGAAATCAGTTGCTTCTAGTGAAGACCATCCTTCTAATAGACCCCCTTTGACTGAAAGCTGAAAATCCTCTGGTTCTGGTGTATCCTCTGGAATGTCAGATAACGTAATGGTTACCTCTCCATTGACCGCAGATACGTCCTGCACTTTTAGCTTCTTTTGTTTTACACGCTGAGACACGTCTTGTGGTGCTGATGTTTCTTGTGGTGTTAATGCTTCTTGTGGTGCTAATGCTTCTTGTGGTGCTAATGCTTCTTGTGGCGTTAATGTTTCTTGAACTTCCGATGTTTCTGCCGCTTGTACAACTACAGGTAGGCTAAATGAACATACCATACAGAGAATCATGAAAACATTCAACCATTTTAGATACCTTTTTCGTTGCGACAATTCAGTCACTCCTTTTTACGTAATTTTTTGAAAAAGAACGAAAATGAGACCTGCCAGTATATTCCCTATTTCAGAAAAATAGGAAAAAGTATTCTGGCATTTTCACTATATGGTAGAGTTTCAATTTTTACATGATCATTTAGTAGGATTTTTTCAAGAAATGCAACTTTTATGATCATTCTCACTGTTAGTATAAAATAATGATGTGAATTTTAGACTAAGCTTATATTAGATAATTGTAAAAATATTCTAATTTATTTTTCATAATTTTTACAATTGGTTCAGGTAAGACTGGCTAACTATTACTCTTAAGAATATAGACTGCCTCTTTGTTATAGAGTTTGCCTGTTTTTTCGGAAATTTTTTATTGGGTGTAAATGAAATCTGTTCGATGATGAACACAGAAAAGGAATGCACTACGCTCTTTAACAGCCGGGTGATATAGTTAAAGGGGAATGGAATCCGTGCCTTACGTGATAAATGATCACTGATTTGTTTTAGCAGATATGCCTGTCTTCCTTACTCCTTTAAGGCAAAAATAGTTCATTTTAATCGCAGTTGATCTACAGCATGTACAAATCGTGTAGTATGAAATCACGCTCTCATATAGCTCACCAGTAAACCAGTTCGTTTTCACTCAACATCGACTGAACCCATCAGATAAATGCATTTTAGTTAACAGGGTGGTTCACTACGCAAGGGTATTATCTTCTAAGCTTTATAAAAGAAGCGATCACCCTCATAAGATAGACGTTTACGCGGAAAAATGTGAAGCTTTTCCCGGGAAAGGATGATTGGTACATCATGAAAATCAACGTATATTACGACTACTTGGAAAATCGGTTAGCCCCCCTCTGGTATGTCATTACCTTTCGGGAAACCGAGCTTGATTGGAACAAGGAGCGAGCTTATATACCGATCACAGCCCCTTTTCAAAGAAAGGATGCAGAAGACTTCGATCCAGACTTATTAGGGCTTACAGTCACGGTAGGAGAATTAATGGTTCATCCTAAGAAGCCCGGAAAGTTCGGGATTAATCTCAGAGCCTTGAAGGAACAGGCTGAACGGCATGGCGTTGATCATCAGGAGATTAGACAGTTCGTACTTCAGGTCGGGGATATAGAAGAGGTGTTGCAAATGAGTTTCATACGTGATAATAACAAAGGCGCTACTCGTTAAAAGAAGCGCCTTTGTTGCTTATTTATTTGATTTTCGAATCCATTCCAGTACGCTATCTCGCAGATTTTTCGTATATTTTTGGCCTGGCTTTTTCGCATCAAACCCATTTAGATACTTGATGGCTTCATCAATATATTTATTGGCATCCTTTTCATAATCACGGATGTCTTCTAAATCATCTTCATCAGAGCTTTCTAGCCAATCCTCAAAAGTGCGTAATGATTTTTGTTTATATTTTACTGCATCATTGAGCAGTTCAATAACGTCATCCATTCTACGTCTGTCACTTTTGCTTACTTTATCACCCATTTCATCAGATAAAGCCTCCATCCGATCTCTCATAATTTCGATCGGAACTGTAGCATACGTGTACGTCTGCTTTAGCATTCCCACATTAGGAGTGACGTTTTGATTTAATTTACTGTAGATCGCTTTATTTAACGTATCCGTTGTCTTTTTCATCTGGGATGCTAGCGAGGCAATGTTCTGTATATCCTGAAGCATCATGCCTGAATGATAATTCTTTGATTCGTAGGGAATGCTTTGCATTAAGGTGTTTAGAACATCTTTATTCCCCATTACGCGTTGGGCTTCCTGAGTAAGAGCCGAGGAACCCCCTGTTCCCCCAAAGAACAGATGTGTGACAAAAGAGGCATCATCCTTCATGTAAGCTAATTTACGTAAATTTTGCAACGGTTCAACCGGAATATATACCTTGCCGTCTATTACAATTCCACGCTCGTTAATGGGGGAACGATCTACCGTCAAGGCTACCTTTTGGTAGTTTCCCTCTTGCCCATATGGACTCACTACTTGAGCTGCCGCGAAAACGGTTGTGCCTCCAATCGCAAGCAATGCGGCAGATAAGGCAACTAACTTCAATCCTTTCATACAACGTCCTCCCCTGTGATTAGCAGAAAACCTTCCTTGTAACCAGAATGGCCAGGAAGGTTTTCGCTTTTATTTCATCCAGTTCCTACTTGACTTCAGCAACAGCCGGAATCAATTTTTGCATTGCCATGACACGAGCCATTAAGATCGCTGCATCACCGCGAAGCATGTTAGCTTTTGGCTCAAATATATAGCCTTGTTTCGGGTCATTCGGATCTACTGGAGAACCGATGATCAGTTTTTTCTTGGCGATTTCCACTACAGCAGGAGCTGCATATCGGTCAACCAATGGTGCATCCTTGAACAATTTTGTTAAGTTTGCAGTTGTTTTTGCTGCATTGGTTTCCGTTTTTAATTTCAACGCACGCGCTAAAATAACGGCGACCTCTTCACGAGTAATTTTACTATTTGGTTCGAAAATCTTTGGTTCTTTACCGCGAACGATTCCCAAACGCGCTGCTGTTTCAATGTGACGGTAGTCGTACTTCTGAGTACCATTGTAATCAAACGGTACATCCACAAACGACTGACTTGGCGGATTATCTACTAATGGAAGCTGCAAGGCACGCACGATCATCGCTGTAAATTCACCGCGTGTCGTTTCTGTATCTGGCTTAAATTCCACTTCGTTATCCGCTTTAATAACTCCCTTAGCAAACATTGCTTCTACTTGGTTGCGTGCATATTGATGAGTCACAACGTCTACAAAGGAATCGTTTAGCTTAGCTACTACATAATAGCCAAACTTATCAAATGGAACAGTGATCGTTTTCTTGCTCACATTTACCTTACCGCCAAGATTTTCCCAGAAGAACTTGTTCGGGTCATATCTCATTACGGTTAGATGATTAGCTGCATCCGAAACAACATTCGCATCGTATGCAAGCTCTAGCGTACCGCGTTTGTTTGGTACAAGCACGCGATTCACAGGAACATCGTTGAAGTTATAAAGCTTCAGACTATCTGTTAACGCACGTGGCATGATTGGCAGCATACCATATGGATACGGATCATAGTCTTCCTTTGTACCTGGATCATCAGCTAAACCTGCATCCATCCAGAATACATTCGATGCTTTTACAAAATGTGTATCAAAGGAATGCTCGAAATCACGACCCAAGTCCTTAATCAAATCATCAAAGTTTTTCGGTCTTTCTTGTAGATAATCAAAACGATCAACAACGCCATCCTCTTTGTTAGCAATTCCGTATAGGATGTTATGGCCCTTGAAGACTTGACCTCTCAAATTCTCTGGTACGTTATAATCGTAGCGAACCAGATACGTATCTTTCGGGAATGTCAGGTTTAACTGCTTTTCGAAAATATTCGTTTTCGCAGTCATTGGTGCCATATGTTGCGCGCCTGGGATAGTACTTAGTGCATAGAATACCTCGAACGAATCATTTACGACATCGCCGTTAGCACTCTTCACCGTAAAGCTAATTTTGTTCGCCTTGTTAGGTTTCAGATCTGTAATGACCGCTCTAAAGGCGTTCGGGTAATCAATTTTCCCGTCCATATCGCCGTCGTAGTCTACTTTTGTCGCAACATTATTTTTGCCGAATGTAATGCTGTCCGCACCTGGTGCATCAATGATTACTTCAACAAAGTTTTGATTCAAGGTAGCTTGACGCGGCAAAATAGGACGAACAATGTCGTACATTAAGCCTGGCGCACGAACTTCCAAACGAGAAGTTGATTTGGAAGAGCCGTTTACCCCGTTATTGTAAACGGTAAAGGTATAAACTAGTTTTGAACCATCTTTAGGTAATTCAATGTTGGAAAGAATGAAGGTAAAGTATTTTTTGTCCTTCAGATACTTCACTTCCAAATTGTCGACCTCTTGGCTTCCCCAAGTGTCTTTTCCATCAATTAACAATTTGTTTTTACCTAAAATCCATTTTTTATCATACTTATCATCAGAAGACTTGATTTCAAGTACATATTTTGGCTCATTACCAGCCTCAATATCTTTCTTCATATCGTTAAGTCTTCCTTCGATAGCGGAAGTTGAATCTGGCAGATCAATAAAATCAAAGGTACCAAAGACATTCATTTTCTTTTCTTTGGTTGTATACACTCCGTCTTTTCCAGTAAAGCGGTTGTCCTTAGAAGGCTTCTCTGTTGCATACGGATAAATTCCTTCTGTGCCGCCTTTTGGAACTTCAGGGTAGTTGTTGGACAGTAACGAAATTTTGTACGTTTTTTCGTACAGAACGTTACCTTTTTTGTATCTGAAAACCAAGGTGTTTTGACCTTCAATAAAATTAACCTTTGTACCGGATTTCATTTTAAAGTGATAGTTGTCACCTTTTGGTTCTAATGGAATATCGCTGTTATTCAAAGTCAGCTTGATCGTACCGTTTGTATAGCTAGCTGCCTCAAGCTCCACATTGCTAACAGTACCCTCAAATTCTCCCATGCTAGTAACAAGCTTTTTCTCGTAGTCAGTAATCGTTGGATCATAATCAAAAACCTGACCGTCTTTGATCTTGGCAAATTCTTGAACTGGTCCAGAAGCTGATGTAATTTGTAGAGAATAGTCATCTTTACCAGTGGAGCTTTCAACCTCAAACTCTAGCTTTTGTGTTCCATTAACTGGAAGTTCCCTAATGGTGAACCAGAGACGCTCACCGCGAACGGTTCCAGTAGCAGGACTAACGGTAACAGGAATCTTGCCACCGCCTTGTCCAATCGCATGAACGGTGATTTTGTTTACAGTACCTGTATTTTTCGTTAGTAGAGCAATAGAGAATGGCAATTTATTAATGGTAGTATTCGCATCAAATTTATTGCCTTCTTCATTTCCAGCCGGTATTTTGTCCGATTGGATATACTCTGCACCTGTAATTTGGAACTTGCTGTCATCCTTGATGGTGTAGCCAAAATCGCTGTTTGTATCGTATACGCTAGAAGCTTCTTTAGTTGACTGCACTGGATTAAATCCATCCATCGCCACCGTATAGCGTTTCCCAATCTCAAATGGGAATACTGCTGGTACTCCTGGCTTTGGTGCTGTTGGATCATCAGGTGGATTTCCATCAAGTAACTTATCACCTTTAAAGCTATAGCGGTAATGATGATACTCAGCACCGTCTGGCTGCTTGATTAACTCTGCATGCTTGAACGTGATATTCGCCTTTGCAGTACCAGATAGGCTACCTTCAAAGAAGCGAACCTTCATGATTTCTACTGTACTTGCAGCTGGAGTAAAATTACTGTCCACAGGGATCATCAAATCACCTGAGAAGGTAAAGTCAGCAGCATTTGGTGTACCTTTAGACAAGAGCATTGGAAAATCTTTTAAATCATACTCAGTTGCTGAGCCATTTACGGATACCTTTGTATCAAAAAAAGTAGCCGTTCCGTCAAAGTAAATAACTTCTCGTTTTGATTCAATAACCTGATCTTTATTGGTCAATTTGAATGTAAGGACGTTCTTTCCTTTTTTCAAATTCAACTGACTGATAATAAAGTAGTTATCTGCTGATTCATTTACAAATGCTGAACGTGACTCTCCGTCGCTTTCCACGATTACCTTTGTAACGTTAGGAGCGTTCCCCTCAATTGTAAAAATGCCATTACCACTTGTAAAACGCTGTGTTACAACTGTGGCACTTTGTTCATTCAAAGGTAGCTTTTGTGCACCTGATTTGAACTGTAGGTTATACAAAAGTGGCGTATCAATATAGGTCACTTTAATCGAAGAAGTTATCTCGGAAGCACCATTCTTCCCGCGAAACGTAATTGTATTTTCACCTGGGAACAATTCAATGTTTGCAACACGAATCCGTCTTCCGTCATCTGAAACGATAACTCCCGTTGTCTTCTGTGGACCTTCTTTTCCGTTTTTCGGTGTTACCGTATAACTAATGCCTATGGGAGAAACCTGATTTAAAGATCCCTCAAGAGATAGATATTTGTCATTAACAATCTCAGGGAGATTTTCAAATATAAAGTTATTCCCGCTACCAGCTGCACCTGCGCCCATCGGATAAAACGGGATCACGGTCAGCATCATGACTAAGGCCAACAGTGCATGCAATATCCTTCTGGTCATTCGTTCCCCTCCTCTAATTTTACTGTGTGTTTCTCCTCAAAGAAAAACATACCCATTTCTTTATATCGGTAAGAACGTTGTAAATATTAAGGTTTTTAGCTTTATTTTTGACAGAGAAAAACTTTTATCTTCCATATTTATTCCAATAATAGCATCCAAACATAGAAAGCAATCCTTTGCTGCCTACATATACCTCACCAGCATGAAAGCATTCATCGTAACATGTAGTACGTCTCATGCGTATCAAATCCCGTTGTCCTTTTAAGTGGATATCTGACTTCTTATGACAAGAAAACATAACCAATCTGTAACTGATCGTTGACATCATGCGATAGATTATTTACTTTAAACATAAGATTTCAAACAGAAGTGATTTTCTGAATGTTAAAAAAGGATTGGGGTCATCGTGCTCGTCTGAGACGGTCTCGGCAGAATTTGGTTGTTGTCGTGTTTATGTAGGTCGTATTAGCACAGCCCCGTACTATCTGCTTGCGTGGTTGTCCTAGATCTAGTAACTCCTCTCGCTTAGCTTAGTGCATTCTAGCACTTCTTACAAATGCTAGCCGAAGCAAAAATGAAGCCTTATCGGTATTGATGGTAAGATCAGACAAAGCACGAAATATCAGATGATGAACAAACTCAGGAGGAACTCTCAACTATGAATCTACTTTGGCCTTATTTGATCATTTTCCTGTTTGCCGCTACTCCCATGTTTGAGGTTATAGCAATGATTCCGATTGGAATTTTTGCTGGGCTGAATCCCATTTTAGTTTCCTTGGTAGCGCTAGTGGGTAATGCCATTACTGTTTTTCTACTTATTTTACTAATGGAAAAAGTACAAATATGGTTACAAAAAAAACGCGGTGACAGGGAACCAAGCAAACGTCAGCAGCGTGCAAGGCAGCTCTTTAAAAAGTATGGATTGCCTGGGCTAAGTATTTTAGGCCCTGCTCTAGTCGGAAGTCATCTTACTGCGATAATGGGAATGTCTTTTGGGGCAACCCGACAAAAAATGTTGTTGTGGATCGGTATTAGTCTTGTTGCATGGACGGGGCTTGCTATGGTCATTGGATACTTCGGAGCTGATCTTATGAATATAGGTGAGCAGAATGGATTTTTGATGCGAATGCTACAGAAATAGTTCGCTACATAACGATTGCTCTACAAATCAAAAAGCCTGAGGAATATCATCTTCCGCAGGCTTTTGACTATAGTGCTTAATCAAAGCATCTTTTTCCATTGACATAATAGCTATTCGTCTCAAACACACTAAAAGCGATCTCTACTTCCGATATACCCTGCGCCAAAACGTGTCTGGACACACATTCCGCAAAACGATCCCTTACCTCTGTTCCTCGCTCAAACCAATACACGTGGATAAAAGGATAGGTCTCTACTTGCTTTCCTTCAAAGACAGAGATCGTTGGTATGCACTCCATGATAAAATTATCTGTTCCACAGTCACAAATCTCTGCTAGCTCGCAAAGCAAAGGCTCGCTCATCTTGCATGCCTGTTCGGTGGAAATCCCACGCAATAATAATTGAGGCATGTTTATTCCCCCTTTTTGTTGTTACTTCCCTTCTGCTATAAAAGCAAGAAATACTGCGCTATCGTTATTTTCGGCTTACAGCTTTTCTACACGGAAAGTATGTGTAAAGACGAATTGTTCCCCCGGCTCCAGACCACGAGCCCCCGTCTGCTCTGCTGCTACATCTAAATTAAAAGCATCTGTGACAGCCGTGTATGGCTCAAGAGACACACTGTTATTCCAGCTTGGTTGGAAGACTAGCATGAATGGGAATTGATCTCCAAATTCATAAACAATTTTATGACTTTCTTGCTGGTCAATCAGTTCGCAACTGGTGGTTCCATCCTCTACTGTAACAAAAGCATGATCTCGTCCTTTTGGCATGTCAGGATAGGCTAGCCCCTTGGTTAATTGCTGACACAAATCAGTTGAGGTCGGTGAACCATCTACGAACCCTTCCTCATTTACGGGCCACTCTAGTTTTGAAGAAACCTGCATGATTGTTTGCTGTTCGTGCCCCTGCTTCACATGGAAATAAGGATGGAATCCTAACATAAACGGAGCCGCCACTTCGCTCTCGTTCTTCACTTCCCCTTCCAGACGTAGAACGCCATCTTGTAAAACATAGGTAAAGCGAAACACCAGACGTGCCTGAAATGCCTCCAATAAATCAGGGTGATCGGCAAAATCAAACTCGGATACGACGAACGCACCACGATCAGCTTTTGCACCGCGATCTATCACGTTCCAAGCGCGTACACGTAATTCTCCGTGAGAATGATGCTCCCCTTTGTTTAATCCGAGTTGGTATTTCTTTCCGTTAAAGGAAAAGCTTCCATGTCTAATTTTATTGGGCGGAAACAAAATCGGATTTCCAAAACGGGCAGAAGCATCCCTGATCATGGAAATTTTTTCAGGTGATACAAATACCTCTTGATTATTCACTGAAAAACGAAATAAATTATTTCCAAGCCCTGGAACTAGATGAGCTTCCGCTGGATATTCTGCATCAGTTAGGACATATGTTATGTAATCGTCTACTTTTCGTTCCGCTAATTGATATCTTGTCATGACAGTCTCCTTTCCCTCTTACCGCATCATAATTGAGCAATGTCTCATTTACATGATTCATGGATGTTCTTTTATTTTGTAGTGTAACGCAATCCGAAATTGAAACACAAGCAAATGCGCTTACTAAACCCATTCTCTAAAAGGAATTGTTAGCTGGAAACCACATGATTTCATATGGTACGATTTCCGATAGAGAACTTGTGTAAAAAGACAGGAGGGAATGACGGCATGGGTTACACTACTTATGCCACATTGCTTTATCAGATAGATAAAGATCATGTGCAAACGATTGTAAAGCAGCATAACATCAAATCCTTTCTTTATCCAATAAACCAAAATTGGACCGCAGTCATGCTAGCTGAGGAAGAAGAGGGAAGTGATGAATTCGCTGCTTACATCTCGGAAATTACGGGGCAATTCAGTATCTATGTGGTTCATTTGCCCGATCAGGCCTGGGGATTTTCCAGCTATGTGAACGGTGAAGCTTTGGTTTCTTTGTTCGTTCCTTATAATGATTTCACTCCTGAGAGGCATTTGGAAGGTACCTTATCGGCTTTGTCTGATTGGGTGGCATGCTCGACAAGCTTTGAGAGGTTTCTGAACTACATGCTATTACATGAACAAGAGCAGAACACACATGAAAAAGCTAGGACACTCTTTCTTCAAGCCTTCGATATAACTGGTGTGGAAGGCTGTTCCTACGCATTCTTATCCAGCCAAACAGCTCAATTTCTGCAACAGCATCGCATCCTTGTAAATAAGTGTCGGCGTTCACCAGTTCGAGTAAATAAAATGGTCAGGGCTTGCTTGCAGAAGCAATTGCTTAAAGCTGGTTTTATTCTGTCTGAAGCCGTCTTTCCCCCAACTGAAGCAGTTGCAAAAACAGGTAGCAGAGCCCTCGAACAGTTTGCTTTTTATTGTACGACTCCTGCTATCACGAATACCGGCTTGCTCTTATCGTTTCATAAAAGGCAACGGAGGTTCACTGCTTCATTGCAGCATGAGAGCTACGGCAGTATTGATCTATGGACCTGGTCTGAAGGAAAATGGGGTCGTACACACGGCGTAGCCCAATGGAAAAGCTATGCAGATGAACAAGAGCTGTCGGAATGTTTATATGAGGTGCTCCATTTATTTTTGGAATATGGTCCCGCTTTCTTCCAGCAAATTGATGGAAATCTGGAGTTATTTTCATCCCGTGATCTCTTGATCGAGATTGCAGATCCACCTTTGGCAGCTCGCGGATTCGTACGTGAATCAACCAAAGAACAAACCCGTTATGCAAATGATCAATATGAAATATCATTTACGCATGCATCCTACCCGCGTCAGCTATTTGGACGCTTTCGTCATGTAGCGGAGCCAACAGTTTGGCATAATCTTCATCCATTTTGGCTCGATCAATGCTATTATTGTAAAAAAGCAGAATTTATTTACCTTTTAGAGCACATGCTTCAGACCTTTGAGCGTCAAACAACCTAAGTGCTATCTATAAGTAATACACATTTCTTACATACAAAGGTGGTTCTTTTTATGCAGGCTTGGTTGCTTTTTGCATTATTATCTGCCCTGATGGCAGCATTGGTATCTATTTTCGGAAAAATTGGGTTAAGTCAAGTGGATGCAAATACGGCAACTGCTATTCGAGCTGTTATTATGGCTTTATTTTTACTTGGTGTGGTTCTTTTTGAAGGAAAATGGAGTGCCTTTGGCGAAGTTATTGCCAACAAAAAGGCTCTTTCCTTCATCGTGCTAAGCGGTGTAGCTGGAGCATTATCATGGTTATTTTACTTTGTGGCCTTAAAATATGGAAAGGTCGCTCAGGTTGGGCCCATTGATAAATTAAGTGTCGTGCTGGCTGTTGGTTTAGCTTTTGTATTTCTTGGCGAACGCGTTAGCCTCATTGGCGGTATCGGCATTGGACTAATTGCCGTTGGAACTTTATTAGTGGCCTTTGGTTCGTAGCCATACCTTGTTATTGCCTGATGTTTGTCAGGCCTTTCTTTTATCACCTAACAGAACATATATTCCTATCCCCTTTCGCAATGAAAAAAGCGATCTTGGCTGGCTAGCACAAGATCGCTACCGAGTACTACGCGCCTCAGTTTTTTAGCTCATACTTTCTCCACGCGGCCACTGCGTATAAGCCACAGATGCAAGAAATACTCGGTTAGACCGAAAAAAACAGCGAAAAAGAAAATACCATCCATCCCCATTTTTGTTCCACTAAAGATAAATTTAGTAAAGAAGACGACAACCAAACACATGAGCATATCAAGAAAAGTCGTTAACCATAATGTACCTGGCTGCAAAAACATTACTTCCATTAACTGACCAAGGAGTGCTACCACTACACCTGCTACTACAGGTTCCCACCAATAAGGATAATAAATGCCACCATACACATTATCTAGTAGCAGGAATAAAAAAGGAGTCAGAATTAGCTTTATCCAGAATCCACGCAACGTTTTCATACCTCCTCTATCTACTTTCATAGCCTTGTTATAAACAAATTTAAGGATTGTATACCTTATTTGGGCTACTTTTTGGTAAAAATCTGTGAGGAAAGAAGGGGTCAACTCATGAGCACTTTATTTCAAGATAGTATGCATTACGTCACTATCGGCGAAATCATTCGCAATTATCGGCAACAAGCCAACCTTTCAATCACACAGCTTGCCTACATGACTGGGATTAGTAAGGGCGTCATCTCCAAAATTGAAAATGCTGATACGAAGCGTCCAGAATTAAAAACATTAAAACCCCTCGTCGAACACCTGCACATCCCCTATGCAGAAATTATCGAAGCGTATTTATTGGTGGAACCACGGCTTGAAATAGTTGAGGAGCTGTTGGAGGATGCCCTCCTCATTGGCAATATACAGCTCGTGCGCAAAGTTGCACTTAGTTATTTAAAGTCTCCTCAGGAAGAGACCGACCGCCTGCTCAATAGGTTATATGAACAAACTCAACTAGTAAAAGACAGTGTGTTAAAACAAACGCTGTACGATCTCATGGCTCAGTATGCGAGAGACCACGGCTTGCTTCAGCATTTGGCCCAGCTTTTTCTCCAATTATATGTAATGGCACAACAAAAAGAAGCGGACTTCGAATCCGCCTTTTACCTAGGAAAAAACGTTTTATTTTATGCTGATCTCCTGCCTGCTGAGCAACAAATCCAGCTATACCAGCACATTAGCATGCATGCCTATCTATTAGGCCGCTACGACGAATCCATCTTGTATAGTAAGGAGCTATTGCAAATTGCTCAACGCAAGCCTGCTGACACGATAGAGGCTTACCGCACCTTATTTTACTCATCGTATGCATTGGAGGATTTCCAGGGAGCAAAAGAGGCTTTTATTTGCTATAGTCAAATCTCCCGCACTTCCTCCTCTGAGCATTACAGACTAATGAGAGCATTGCTTGAGTATCGAATAGGTAATAAAGCAACCGCTATTCGGCAGTTTAAAAAATGTCTAACGCATGCTAGCCGTAAAACCATTCTTGCAGTGGTCAATCAGCTCATGGAGATATACTTAGATTATGGCCACATTTCGAATATTTCCTCTTTACTTGAGGATAAAGATCTTTGGAGCATCCAACCCAAAACTTATCTTGAAAAAAGAAGCTACGGTCATTTTTATCGTTTACTAGGTCAATATTATCAGCAGTTAGGTAAGTTTTTGCAAGCGGAACAAAGTTATCTACACAGTCTCATCTGCTATGGCGATTACCATCCACAGGGCAAGCAAGAGTCCCTTAATCGACTGCTGTATCTTTATCAGCACCGCTAAGCGTAATGACTCGAAATCCATAATCAGTCTGCTGGCTTCCTGTTTCCTGGAAAATTTGTTCTCCCGCTCGTCTGATTCGTTCCTGGCCTAGCTCACAAATGGTTCGGTAGCCTTGATGATAGGCTGTAGAAGTAGCTGGTATGGCTTCTGGTAGCTGAATCATGATAAATTTACGTTTTCCCCCATCTTCTGCATTAAGCTGCATAACAGCATGGGCGGTAGTAGAAGACCCTGCAAAAAAATCTAAAACAATGGATTCTTTTTGCGTGACAATCTCCAGCACCTTTTTCATTAAGCGTTCGTCCTTTGGAAAGGGAAAAAGTTGACCATCCATGAGCTTTCGCAAGCGTTTCATCGCCCTTCTGCCATCATGATAAAACACGCTGTATGGAACCTGATGCTCTGTGTCATGGAGATATCGCTTTATACAGGGGATCGTTGTTTCATCTATACCAAAATGGATCAAATCTGCCTGTAGGAATTCTTTCATGCGTTGTTCGGTATAAGCCCAGCCTCTCGCCGGAACCTTAACAGGCTTTTTAGTAACGGGATGCAAGACATCATAGACAGGTCCCCCACCGCCCGGCCAAGAGATGTCTCCCGGAAAGTAAACTCCTTTTTCATCAATTGCGGCATAATGGCTGTGCTGCTTAGAGGGGTGGTTCTCTGGCAATGTGCGAAACCATTTTTTTAATTCCTGACTCGCCTCACGATATTGTCCGTTATATTTTTTAGCAAGATGCTTACCTTGCTTGTAAATTTCCGCCAGGCCTGTTTTTTTCTCACGCCAAACTTTTCGGTGTTGTTGCAGATAGCTTACATTTTTTCCATATACCAAAATAAATTCATGCGAGATCGATATAAACTTGGCGTCATTTTTTCTGCCTCCGCTCCAAATAAACTCACCTACATAATTTTGCTCACCATAAAGCTCATCACAGATAAGGCGCAGATTTGCAAATTCCTTTGAATCAATACTAATGAGGATAACGCCATCCTCTGTCAGTAGCTGTCGTGCAATTGCCAAGCGGGGATACATCATCGTAAGCCAATCGTTATGCATGTTTTCTCGCCATTGCTGATCAAATGCAGAAGAGTGTTTATGCAGGATTTTGCTCTTCATTTTACTGTGGTAGTTATCTTTATAAATGAAGTTTTTACCGGTATTATAAGGTGGGTCTATGTAGATGCATTGTATTTTACCTGTATGTGTGCTACATAGAAGTCGCAATCCATCTAAATTGTCCCCTTCTATATACAGATTTTCTGTTTCACTGGCATTCTTAGAGCATGCTGCATGAAGCGTGGGAGTGGGGATAGCTGATTTCAGTGATGCCTCCTGTATTGCAGTCCTCTTACTCGGCCAAAACAACCCATATCTATCATCATGTAAGGTATCCTCGCCAAACAGCTTTAACCATTCACTCCTTACCAAAATTCCTTGATGAAACAAGCTCGGGAAATGCTCATTTAGCTTTTTGCGATTCTCTTTTTGCCACTCAAGTAGGTCTTGCTTTCGTTCCTCCAATTACTCGACACCTCCACTGTAATAGGAAACCTACTTCTATTACGTTCTCTGGATACATATTCGTCATTTTCAAATTTTTTCCTTTCAAGAAGCTAAGTCTAAAAGAAGAGGCTAGAGTATGAGGATTAGCTGTCTACTTGGATTACATTTCCTCCTTAAATGGATTGCGGAAGCTGATAGTTCGAGGGTTTTTCATCAAAAAAAGGCTGCTCTCCCGCTTAGGAAAACAGCCTCTCTATTGTCACAGAGCGATTAAATTGTATAAACCTTTCGACTTGGTAACTCCAGACAGTGTAATTTACCTCCGTAAACACAGCCTCCGTCAATGCCGATAATTTTATTTTTACCAAAATAAACATCTGTACTGCCATCTGCATGTAAATAGTTTGTAGATGTATGTCCAAAAATGACAGTCTTTTCTCCCGCATATCCATTATGAAATTCTTCACGTATCCAGAGCATTTCCTGCTCGTCCATTTCGTCCAAAGATTTGTCTGGATGCACCCCTGCATGAATGAAGATGTATTCCTCTGTCTCATAATAGAGCGGTAATTGTTCTAAAAATCGAATGTCCTCTAGTAGCTGGGCGGGTAATTCCAGCTTAATCCCCGGCGCATCCTTCTTAGGCAATATTTTAGGTGGTTCATTTGAGCCTGGTTCTGGTCTGATCACCTGTTGAAAGGCTTCTTCTTCTGTTAAAGGCAATTCCAATCCATAGAGGCGCAATGTTGTAGGCGCATTGTTACGCATCCACCTGCCCATCCAAAATTCATTGGCAATAGTTAAGGCCTTGATCATCATATCCTCATGATTTCCTTTTAAGGCAATAGCTCCTGCCTGAGTCAGTTCCTTTACTTTCGCGATAACTCCCTTGGAATTGGGGCCACGATCTACGTAATCGCCTAACAAGATGAGCTGATCCTTGTCTGCATGGTAATTCGCTTTCGCTAATAATTGTTCCATTTTATCCAATTCTCCATGAATATCGCTCATTACCAGTGTACGTTTCATGCTGTCTCACTTCCTTTATCTGTCTACGGTATAGGGAGTTTTTGTTTCCATTATATTACCTTACATGAGCTAAAAGAGGGTGACAAGGTTTATTCAGAAAAGAGGTAACTTTCCCAAAACAAAAATACCAACAAAAGAAGCATACAAGCAGACTTCTTAGATGTCATCCCGATTACAATAGTAGCAGTGCCGGCTTACTCCAACCCTTCTAAAAAGCAAAAAGTCGGGATATTCGCAGTCTGTAGCTTGCGACCATGCTCATCTTGAAATTCATTTCGTCCCCTTGAACGAACCCGTGTGTAATATTCATAAGGGTTTATTACGGAAAAATCACCCTGTAGCACTCCAGGGAATGCTTTATTAACTGAATATTCCTGGCTCTTGTAGGCCTGCAATGCCTTCCCCTTGTGAGCCTTATAGTTTGAAATATCAACTTTTGCTGTGATAGGGAACGTTGCTTGTGGAGGACGCTCCTTACAATGATCGTAATAATGGGGAATGGAGACATAATACAAATCAGGATATTCCTGTTGGGGTAGTTGTTCTTCATAACGTTTCACCGCTGTTTCTACCGCATGAGAAAGCGCAATATGGTCGGGATGACCTGTAACGCCATCTGGTGGAAAGGTGATGATGATCTGAGGGTTAATAGACAGGAGCGTCTGAAGTACGCGTTCGGTGAGCACGCTTTGGTCCATCTGGGCCAGCCCGCCGTCTGGAAAGCGATATAACAGCAATTCGGCTACTCCCAAGACGCTGAGGGCACTGCTTAATTCGCGCTCACGCAAGACAGCCAGCTGCTTTTGACAGGTGATCGAATAGGGTCCGCACTTTCCTTTATCTCCTGAAGTAGCTGTCACCAAATAAATTAGCTGTCCTAATTCGCTGTATTTTGCCATGGTTCCTGCGCAGGCAAACGATTCATCATCGGGATGTGGAAAAAGAAACAGCAGACGCCTTACTTGAGCATTCTCGCTTGCTTTCCACATGCTACTCCCTCCCTTTGTGCCTTGAATTTATTAGGTTGACAGTAGAGGCTTAAGAACTACTCATGGCAAAAAGCCCCATAGCAATTACTCCTTGAATGGGTTCTTGCTCATTATCGTCCACGATTGCTTGCGGAGCATATTCACTAATTGATTGAATAAGCCTTTGTCTTACGAGTGGCTCATGCTTCAGCACGCCTCCTTGTAAAATAACCTGACAAGCTAACTCTTGTAAGTCAAGCTGATCCATGACTGTTTTTATACCTGCAAACAATTCATCTGCAGCTTTTTCTAAAATCCGGTGTGCTGTTTGATCTCCTTTGTACACTGCTCTACTTACAAGACGGGATAGTTCACCTACTCTGTCCACTGAATACGTTTTTTCATTATAGACCCAGTGAAAAAGCTGTTCTACATCTTCTATTTGCAAATAGGTAAGGACTTCCTCTGCAAGCAATGTAGCATCCGAGCGTCCATCTGATGCTTGAAATATAGCCGTTAACGCTTGTTTGCCGATCCTATAGCCACTGCCTTCATCACCTACTAGATGTCCCCAGCCGCCAACTCTGCTTCTCTTTCCATCCTTACCTATCCCACAAACAATGGACCCCGTGCCGGCAATGGCCAATATGCCAGGCTTACCACGTGTGGCACCTAGAAGGGCAGCAACACAATCGTTTTCAACAATTAGCTTCTTTATTTGAATGTTCAAACCAAATAGCACTTGGTTCACTAGCTTTCCTATGATAGCTCGATCATAGGAAGTATCTAGACCAGCTATGCCAAAAACAGCGCAGTCTACTTGTAGTGGAGCATTTATTTGAGAATGATTCTGTACCTGTGTAGGCATGGCTTCAGTGATTGCTCTTTGAATCGCCAATTTCAACTCATATGTAGCTGACTCCACTCCCTTTCCATGATAGTTACATGATCCAGCCATTCCTGTTCCCAGTACCTGCTGGTTGTAATTCACGAACATCGCCAAGCTTTTTGTGCCTCCTCCATCTACCGCAAGAAGAGGAATATGCCATTGATTCATGTGTTATCACTCCATGTTGACAAGATTTCATCCAATTGTGACAAGGCGGATTGACAACGCAATGCTGCTGTCTGCCACCAGTTGTGCATCAGCTCCTGTGTTGATTTTCGCGTTTCAATCATGCGCATCATTTCTCTGGGGCTAGGACCTCCCGGTAAAGAACGGATGGTGACAAAATGTACAGGATCAAGCGCTTCAGCAAGCTCTGCCTCAGTAAGTACCACTTCTCTATGAATCACATGTTGGGCTGCCTCATTTACCATGTGAAGTGTTATGTGATCGGCTGTTATTTTCTGCTTGATCGCCTGTTGTACCACATCGCTGACAATACGATGCGAGGTTCTAAAAGATAGCTTATCTGTACGTACTAATGTATCCGCTAATTCTGTCACTGTGGCAAAGCTTCCCTTAACACGTGCCGAGAGCACCTCTTTATTGATTTGCATCGTTGTAATGACAGCAATTAGTAAATGATACATGTTATCTAAAATGGACAAGCTTTTCCATACATACGGTTGCATGTCATCTTCTGTATCCACAATATCACCAAACGGTGTGTTATGCATCATCGAAAGCACTGTATTAGTCGTGCCTACGCAGCTGGATAATAAGGAACGCATATGCTCCAAGGAAACGGGATTGCGCTTTTGCGGCATAATGGAGCTGACTTGCACATAGGGATCGGCCACTCTCACAGCGTTAAATTCTTGCGTGCACCACAGCAGAAAATCCTGCACTGATCGCCCAAGATTAATCGCCGCTAATTGAACTGCCAGCATCGCCTCGCCAAGATAATCTGCACCGCTAATGGCATCGTAGGAATTTTCCACCATTTCATCAAAGCCTAATAATTCTTGCATGTGAGCACGACTGATCGTAAAGCCCGAGGTGGTCAGTGCCGCCGCGCCCATTGGACTTTTATTACAATTGTCATAAGCAGAGCGTAGTCGGCGCAGATCGCGTTCCAGAGAATCTGCCATCGCCATTACATAGTGAGCAAGGGTGGTTGGTTGTGCCTGTTGGGTATGTGTGTAACCAAGCATGATAGTATCGATGTGCTCTTCGGCTACTTGCAGTAAATATTCATGCAGAAGCACTCCCGTTGAATAAGTCGCAAGCAGCTTCTCCCTTAGCACCATTCGATACATGCAAATACCCATATCATTGCGGCTACGAGCCAAATGTAAATTGCCGGAAATGTCACCTGCTTGCTCTAGCAATTGATTTTCCACCTGAAAAAATAAGTCCTCATATTCACCGGTGTAACCAGACTTTCGCAAAGCGTCTACATCTAGCTTCTGTAATGCATCTGCGATTTGTCTTGCTTCCTCCTTAGAAAGCAATCCCTGCTCTTTTAACATGATTAGGTGGGCCTTATTGATAGCCAGCATGGGAGCTAATAGGTGGGCCTTTGCCTCTTCATAAGCTGGCTCCAAAACCACCTTGGCATAGGTTTTCCCTGGGAAGCTTGTTCCTTCCTGATTGTACATTCTCGCTTGTCGAGCTTGAAATTTCATGCGGGATGCCTCCTTGTCTATTTTTATGGACCTTGCCTTCCATACATCCGTGCAGAGGGTCCCTGTAAGATGGAGACCCCTCACGGATGTAGCTAAATAGACTGCCTTATTGCTTCAAACTGATCATATTAACAAACATGCGAATGGCTCCTGGGACTAAATTGGGTAGTTGTCGATACCAGACCAAGGAGCTGTACGTGTAGGTTCCTTTGCCATATTTGGCAGTTAAATAGGTACCTGTGAACTCCTTCTCATTAGGATCACCATGGCTTATCAGCTCTGTGTACTCCTTCCCCCAAGCAGACGGATTGTAGGCAGAACGATCCTGAACCCAGTCCTTCCAGTCCTGTGCAGTTATTTTGTTGGGAGTTGTAAATAAAGGGTGTGCGGGTTGTAGCATGGTCACCTTGGAATTTTCATCAGTAACACGCCACTTTATCAGCGGTTGCCCAATGGTAATGGGATAAGGAGCCAGATCAGGTGTCCATTTATCCTCCGGTTTATGGTACTGAACGATTAGATTACCGCCATTTTCAACGTATTGGAGTAGACGTTTATTACTTGGGATCAGCTCTGGTCGGAATCCGTACGCACGTATCCCCAGCACAATTGTGTCATATTGCTGTAAATCACCTGATTCTACTGCCTTTGCATCCAAATTAACCACGTTTATCCCTACTTGCCGCAGATAGTGGTCGATTTGATCAAATCCACTAGAAATATATCCTACCTTTCTATTTTTTTCTATCCTTAGATCAAAAGCTTGAATGGCAAGGGTAGCAGGATGGATGTAATAGGTGGTTCCAATGTGTGGATATGTAATGACCTGCACATTTTCATGACTCCCTAATCCTGTTGCACTAGCTTTTGCTGTAATCTCGTAGGTACCGTTTTTTACTTTTGGGGACGGGGTTACGCGAAAAGAAATGCTTTTCGTTTCCCCTTTCTGAGCAAAGCTGAGTTTACTTGAAGCTGGCTTAACAGTCCAACCCGCTGGCAACATAAGCGAAATCGTTGGCTGGCTAGCACCTGGTGTATAGTTTTTTACCGTAACTTGAATGGGAATCTCTTGGTTTTGCTGTAGGGTGTTTAACACGGTAGCATTCGGATTAAGCGATAGGGAAAATGGTGGCAAAATCCCCACTGTAGCTTGCGGTACAGCATGTAATGTCGCGTCCTCTCCAAAAGCATTGTAGGTTATATCGCTAGAGAGGATGGGTAAGCGGTACGGATGGAATTTGTCCGCATCTTTTGGGATATGTACGTCATATGTCACTGATACTCTCTGATTGTAGCTCACCTGCCCAAACGTTGTAGGTCCTGTGGGTTTTACCTTCCATCCATCTGGTGTCCTCAGCGTTATCCTTACATTTTTAATAGCGACCTGACTGCCATTATATGCTGTGACTGTTACTTTGGCTGTTTGCCCGGGGATCAGCTCATTGCCAGAGGATGTTACTTTACCCACGAGTGACAATGCCTTTACACTCGCTTTATCTAATTGATGCTCTTTTATCTGTAATCGGTGAAGCACATCCACCCTGCTTTCTGCAGTTAGATCAGCGGACTTAGCCTCCCTGATCGTGTCTGTTACATTCTTTTTCATACGATGAATGCTCTTCGCTACCTGTAAGAAATCTGGATAGGCATGGAGAATCTGTGTTGCATCGTTTTGCAGTTGGTGAATTTTTTGAGATAAACGACCTGCTTGCTTCTGCCGAGCCAGCTCTTTTGCCCACTCCTCAAAGGTAAAGGAAATTCCCTCAAACAGGTCTGCTTCCTTTTGCTTAATGGGCCCAACTGATTTTGCTAGCTTGTAGTACACAAAGTCCGGCCCTTCGTCATAGTGTCGACCCATGCCCTGGCTTTTGTGCATGAAACGTGATTCTTCTCCCAACTGCTTGTAAGAAGCTCCGTATCGTTGATCGTAATCCCCTATTGGAATTCGAACCGTATAATCCTTAGCATTTGCTGGTACATATAGCTTTTTCACCTGCCAGGGTGATAATCCTGCTTTTATTTGTTCAGGAAATATAGATGGGTTGGCGGCATCTTCAAACGCTCTCACTGTAATCACATTCATCGCCCGATGATGACCATGAGTAGACTCTTCATTGAGAAAAGCAGGAATCACGATGTCTGGACGCACTTGACGGATATGGCGAATCAAGCGTTCATAGGTGTGTTGTTCACCCCATTTTTCTAAGGTTTCATCAGGACTTTTCGAGAAGCCAAAGTCATAAATAGGATCATTGATTTGTTCACTGAGATTGATTAGATTTACGTTGCTAATTTTGGATGCCTCTTGTAATTCCCGCGTACGAATGATTCCTAACGAATGACCAAGCTCGTTGCCAATCTCATTTTGCCCACCTTCTCCACGATTAGCGATAAGGCTGGTTGTCTCTATTCCTCTGCCTAAACTAAGATAGGCAAGCGTAGCACTGTGCTCGTCATCTGGATGTGCGCCCGTATTCATCGCACTAGCCACTGTAGTTACCGGCAGAATTGCTTTCCATAAGTCAACAATCCCCCGATCAGCATGGACGGTCTGTATAGCAGACAGCATGACGAATGAGGTAATCACAGCTAGGCTGATGAGTCCTGCACACCATGTAACGAACATTCGATGAGATAGCATTCTTTTTCTCACTGGATTTCCCCCTTATATGAGGTCATGTTTATGGAAAAGAAACACGCTAAGGATGCTTTTTCATGAAAGCCTAGGTGGATTTCATTCTTCAAAACAGCCTCCTATTGGCTATTATTGCTTCTCATCCGTCTCCTTAGCCCTAAACTGCTGAGCCAGCTTGATCCTTCGTCCATTTAGTAGTAAGAAACAAAACGATGATAATGAACACGATCTGCAAAACACCATATGCGCAAGCTGTACCAAATTCAAAAGAATACATGCGCTTATATATCTCTACAGAAATTGGCGTGCTGTTGGTCGTAAACAGCAAGATAGAAGCCACAAATTCCCCGATTCCTTGCACAAAGGCAAGTAACGTCCCTGCTAAAATACCACGTAACGCCATAGGAAATACGACACGTCGAAAGCTATACCACCAGGAAGCTCCCAGATTACGTGCCGCTTCCTCTACGGAATGATCAGTCTGCATCAATGTAGCTGAAGTAGATCGAAAGACTAACGGTAGGTGACGTACAAAATAAGCCAAGGGTAAAATCCAAATCGTTCCCACCAAAACCTGATAAAAACCAAATAGATGCGGCTGGCTAAAAGCAGCCAATAGGTTAACACCCACAACGGTGCCAGGCAATGCCCATGGCAGCATAATCAGGATATCTAGTAAAGCTTTCCCTCTGAATTTCAGACGAATCATAGCATAAGCTGCCGCTACTCCAAAGATCACATTGCCAAGGGTAGCAAAAAAACTCATCTCAAAGCTTGTAAAAATCGGCCTCCATGTCTTACTATCTGTAAACAAGTCAAGATAATGAGAAAATGTATAAGCTGGCGGTAATATCTGTACTGTCCAGCTAGCATCTACTGAGAAGGATAAGAGCACAAGCACAAGGATCGGCAGCAGAAGAATGACAACACCAATCGTAGAGAGCACCATTGCTGTATACCGACCTGCCTTACTTTTGACCTCTGTACGATGTACGCTAATCCCTTTGCTCTGATTCTGATAATTACGCACACCTTGATACCAGCGCATCAATAACAAAAACAAGATGGAGACGATCGATAATATCGTAGATTGTGTTGCTGCCATCTCCAGATTGCCGTTGATGCGAGATAAATAGATTTGCATCGTCATAGTGCGATCAATTCCAAAGATAAGCGGAGCCGTATAGGAGGCCATCGCAATCATAAATACCAGCAAGGATGACGCTACAATGGCTGGCGTTAGCATAGGCAAAATGACACGCTTCCAGACGACGAATCGAGTAGCGCCAAGATTGGCTGCTGCTTCTTCATGAGAAGGATCTAATCCTTTCAATGTAGCCGTGATGGTCATGTAAAAATACGTGTACATCGTAAAAGTATGAACAATCAGTACGCCCCAAATGCCTTTTAGTGAAAAAGGTACCTGCTGAAGCTGAAAGAATGCTTGTAAGCCTCGGGGAATAATTCCGCTTTCTCCATATAAAAAAGTAAAGGAAAGCACCCCAATCAAAGGGGGGAGTGCCATCGGAACCATGGCTAGTACAGACAGAATTTTACGCCCTGGAAAATCATAGCGTTCTAATAGAAATGCTAGACTTACTCCTACGATGCCACATGTAATCACACTAAGCACTGAGATGTATAAGCTGGTCCAAAGAGCTTCCAGATTTGCCGTATGCTCCAAGCTAAAAAAATGAGCATAATTAGCAAGTGTAAACTGTTTATCTATTCTCAGACTTTGCAGAAAGGTCTGCCCTAACGGATAAATAACATAGGCAAGCAGGATAAGAAATAAAGGAGAAACTAACACGTAGACAAAAGAGTTGGAGTTCAAAAGCTTAAGGTGGCGATGTGTAGTGATTTGGGGTACATGCTCAGTTTGCGATGCTTTCGGTCGAGTATCCATCTAGTACCTCCCCTATCCGTCAAGAAAACTAGGTGAAAAGCTAAACCGCTTGCTCGCGGTGCCTGTAAAACGGCACGAATTCATTAGTCAGGCTCTCTTTTAGAAATAAAATAAACATTGGCTTTCGGAATAACTAAGGTAACCATTTCTTTGCGCTGTTTGATTGGATTGCCCGTATGGATAGACAAGACTCTCAACGTTTGTTTATCACCGACTTTACAAACATATGTCACACTAGCCCCAGTAAATTCAGAGAGGCTGATTTGGCCATGCCATCGGTTCGGTTCGTAGACATGTCGTTGTTCAGGATTGATATCCCGAGCTCTTTGCTGATCATTTACAATCTGTACAGCTTCTGGACGAATACAGAGAGAGACCTTGGCACCCACTTTGATCCCCTCGCTATTTGATGCATAATCACGATACCCTATTACAAGTAAACCAGGCTCAACTTGCACAGTAGCTTCCTCTCCATTTATCTGGACAACCTCGCCTTCCCATACATTTGTTTCTCCGATAAAAGAAGCAACAAACGGAGTAGACGGTCGATTATAAATATCTTCTGGTATACCAATCTGTTGCACTTCTCCATTTTGCATCACCATAATGCGATCAGACATCGACATTGCTTCAGCCTGATCATGGGTCACATAGATGGTGGTAATACCCAGTTCCAATTGCAGCCGTTTTATCTCGATGCGTGTCTCTTCTCGCAACTTCGCATCCAGGTTGGACAATGGTTCGTCTAATAAGAGAATGGAGGGTTCTATAACTAAAGCTCTTGCCAGAGCCACACGCTGTTGTTGTCCCCCAGATAATTGATCCATTCGCCTATTTCCAAATCCGTCCAAACGTAGAAGTCTCTGTGCCTGCTCTACTTTTTCTTTGATCTGCGCTTTAGTAAGCTTGCGTACCTGCAAACCAAAGGCTATATTTTCAAACACTGTCATATGAGGGAACAGAGCATAATTTTGAAACACCATACCTGTATTTCGTTTGTGTGGCGGAACGTATGTCATATCAGCATTCATAAATAAAATACGCCCCTTGGTGGGATAGTAAAAACCCGCGATCATGCGTAAAATAGTAGTTTTCCCACATCCGCTTGGTCCAAGAAATGTGAAAAATTCCCCCTGTTTAATCTCAATGTGAACGTTTTCGATCCCTTTTGAGCTACCAAAAGATTTCGTTACATGCTCTAACGTGACCCCACTCAACTCTGTTCCTCCTCTCATGTCATGCAACATGCAGAACAAAAGGTCGTCACTCATTTCTGTATTACTTCTAGTAACTATTTGTAGCCCTTTCCTTTTATATTTTCATCCCAATATTGCATCCACTCTTTTTCTTTATCTGCTAGAACCTGCCAATCCATCTCCAATGGTTTTAGCTCAATAGCTTGTAGCCAGGTCGGTAGATTTTCTTTGCTACTAGTAGAGAGGGCGGGAATTTGATAGAACTTCTCCGCCAGTTCAATTCGGAGTTTTTCATCATATAAGAAGTCATAGAATTTCTTAGCCGGGGCTATGTTTTTCGTACCCTTTACAATCGCCACGCCATCTACTAGAATGGGGGCGCCGCTGGCAGGATAAATGTAGTCAAACGGTTGCTTTTTGGCTTCCTTTTGAATCAGGATATCCTGTAAATTCCATAAAGAAATGGCTGCCTCTTGTCGGGCTAGCTTTAGATATAAGCTGGTAGGGTCTTGTGCATATTCCTTTGTATTGGCGTCTAATTTCGCCAGCCATTCATAACCCTTCTCCGGAGCTGCTGCACCCTGTCGATACATCATAGCCGAATAGATTGTGCGCATTGTACCTGATTTTAAAACGCCACGAATAATAATTTTATCCTTATATTTCGGATCAAGTAGATCGTCCCAGTCCTTTGGCGCTTCTGCTTTTGGGAGCATCTGTGGATTGTACATAATGACCTCAGGCAATAGCATTTCCCCATACCAGCGATCTTGTGCGTCTTTATACATGGCTGGAATCTGATCACCAAAGGAAGGTTTGTAGCTCTCCAGCAATCCTTCCAAAGCGGCAGTCCGTAAGCTCGATTGTGTGCCTCCCCACCAAAAATCAGCCTGAGGATTGCTCTTTTCTCCTCGAATTCGCTCTAGGATTTCCTGCGCCCCAATTGTTAAAACATCCACTTTTATATCAGGATGAGTAGCTTCAAATTTCGGAATAACGTAGTCTACAACGCTCTTATCCCGTCCCGTGTAAATTACTAGCTGCTGTTGGGAGCCCTGCTTTGTCACCGCCCCCCTTGTTGGAGCCGAAGCATCTGTCCCTGCTTGAGAAGAACAACCTACAAGCGAGATTAGTACCACTCCCATTAGAATTGGCTTTATCCAGCTTTTGCTTTTATCCACTACCCATTTTTTTATTTTTGGCATGCGATCTGCTCCTTTCACCACCTGCTATGTTAAACCTCCTCTTTCATTGTCCAACAGGTTTAGATATTTTTCCTAATCAAAATTAGCTTGCAAGTCTGTTCAGATTTAAACATGCCGATCAAACAGACTGTTTATTCTCCACATTTCCTAGGTAACTTGCCTGTTATCGAAAATAATGCTGATTCACCAACTGATGATTCGTCATGATTACTAACAAATTATGGATGAAGTAGGTGAATTATGCTTGATTTTTACTAAAATGCAATGACTTTCATTTTGCCTAAAACTAGTAAAACGCTCCATGTATTTTCCCAACAAAAAAATCGCAAGCAACTGCCTGCGATTTCCATCATTGGATTGTTTTCTTCTTTTGTCATAGGGGACTTTATCTTTTTTTTATCGGAATATAAATCAAAATGATAGAGTCTTTGTCTGCTATATGAGTAAATTCCGTCCCATATACCTCAAAATTGTCTCGTGCATCAAGCTCATAATCAACACTCGCAAACCATGTCCCCCAGATATAGTCGTAGGTGGTTCTAAGCTCACTGCCGGTCCCTTGATGACGAAAAACAGCATACTCCCCAGGCTGAATCGTGTGAGTAACCATCCCTTTTGGAACCTCTACAATCTCCTTTACCTCTATAGCTGCTATTCCATAAAAGGCAGTTAGCTCTGTCAACTGCTGGAGGGAAAGGGGCATCTCAGCCGTGCAAATTCCGTATCTTATATCAGGATTGCAAATCATTTGCTTTTCCCCTATCTCCCTTTCTCGGAGGAAATAGCGTTGCCATATTTGTGTAACTGATTTTGATGCAGATTATTACTATCCTTCACACCAATAACGAAACGCTCTGTCTCAATTCGTTCAAAGCTGGGCTGTAGACTGATCTGCTGCAAACGATGCTTTAAGCGCTTATCGACAAGTGGCATTTTTTGTAGGGAAATCGGCTGTCGCCTTTGTTTGCGAAAAAAATACGGTGACATACCAAACTGCTTCTTAAAGGAACGACTAAATGAAGCCTGAGAATCAAACTGGTAGTCTAGTGAAATTTCGAAAATAGATCGCTCTGTTTGTAAAAGGCAGATGGCCGCTTCTGTTAGTCTTCGCTTCCGAATATAATCACCGATTGTCTCACCCGTGCATTCGTAAAAAATTCGATGAAAGTGATAGTACGAGAAGTTTACTAGGAGGGCCACCTCATC
The DNA here is from genome assembly GCF_026891775.1 of Brevibacillus halotolerans. Taxonomy (NCBI): domain Bacteria; kingdom Bacillati; phylum Bacillota; class Bacilli; order Caryophanales; family Paenibacillaceae; genus Brevibacillus; species Brevibacillus halotolerans. The sequence continues at coordinate 258,179 of NZ_JAPTNK010000005.1, read as the reverse complement.
TGCCTGTAAGGGTTTATCGAGATGCTGTTCTATGTAGTCAATGGCCGTTTCAATTTCTTTGCCATAGGATGCCAAGCCTCGTTCTCCTCTCAATCACATTATTTTTTCTACCAAAATTGAGCGGGAACAATCCCTTGCGGAAGAGCTACCTCAATGTCTGAAAAAGCAAGCTTTTCCCCCACAGACAACGTATGCCAGCCGTTGTGAAGCGGGGAGCCATAGCAGACCTCTATCGTTTTTGCTGTTACGTCAAAGAGCATGGAACGCAGCGTCCCAAAATACTCCTGATAGTAATGCGTGCTTAAGCCCTGTGGATATTCCCGGTTCATTAAAGCGAGCAAATCTGCTTTCTCTAATCGCTCATCGCCTTGAAGTACACTCTCTACTAGCTGTTGACGAATGAGCGAGTTATGCATGCGGTGTGTAGATAGATGCTCCAATTCTGAAAATAACACATGGTTGGTAGCAATCAGGTAAGAAGTGTCGCTCTTCTCTCCTATTTTCGTACTCGCGATTTCACCATCCATCATTTCGACTAAAGCCGCGTCTTCACTCGGATCTGCTACTAACAGGTTCACGTTTGATACGATGGGCATTTCACGCAATTGCTGTAACGCTTCGTCTACATTGCGACAGTGCTCCAATATGGCTCGAATCGCCGTCCAGAATTGCAGACCCTCTCCCTTTGGAGAACGCAAGCCTGGATGAATTCCTACTGGCAGACCGCAGGATGACATTGTGATGCAGAGTCCCTGATCGTTCATACCCTCATGTCGTCCAAATGATAAGCCGCTAAAGCCCGTATGTGCATACGTTCCCTGTACGCGAGTTGAGCATAGTGTCATGTCGTCTAGGTCAGGGGTAAATTCGTAATTTCGCAAAACATACAGATGGCCATCCCGCATCTTATTAGGAAGTACGACAGAGTGACTGCATCCCGACACAATACAGCTTTCCTGTAGATAGCGCAAACGATTCATCGGCATCTTCGCTTGGCTGCAAAAGGCTTCAAGCTCCTCCCAAATACCCGGGGAATACTGCTGAAGCATCTGCTGCTGACTCCAAAGGCGCTGATCTGAAATTGCATCTGTCTCCTCTACAAAATAAACCTGATACAAGTACGGGATATGGTGTAGCATCTCAGCTTGCTGCTCACCAACCTCTTTATTTGTACCTTCTAGATACGTAAAGTAGCCTTGTCTGGTTTGCATAACATTTCCTCCTCATATGTAACATGTGATGTATTGTCATTATAGCGAGGAGGAAATAAAAAAATTTGATACTTTTTGCTGTTTACTTCAAGCTCATAATCACATTGCGTTCCTGAAACCCAAGCTTTTCATAAAGCACCTTTGCTCGATTAGCTACATAAACATTTAGTCTGATTTCAGCATATCCCTGTTCTTTTAGCCTCTGAATGGCCCCTTCCATTAGTGGTTTCGCATATCCCTTTCCACGTGACTCGGGCATGACATAGAGCTCGAAAATATAACCGAGCTCTTTATTCGTAAACTGCTCGGTGATGCTACCCGCTAGTACCCAGCCAACGATTTGCTCGTTCTGCTTACCTACCAGATACCAAGCCCCTTTCTCCAGCAATTGGTGAATGGGTTCCTCAATGCTTTCGAAATCCACGTTAATATAACCCAGGGTTCCTTCCTGTAGTGCTTGGGGTGTCTTTTCATATAAAAATTTCATATCCTCTTTTGATGCCATTTTGATTTCCATGTTAGCTGTCTCCTTCGCTTTTCAGAAAATGATGCATGCCTTATTCCTTTGGTAAAACAACTAGAATGAACGTAGCAATCGGCCCTCCTAGCAAGGACAAGAGAAACCAGATAAGTCCCGATCGATTTTTCCCTTGTGCAAGTCCAGCATTAATGAGAGCGAGCGTTCCCCACCCTACTATGTACTCGTTATTCATTCGATTCAGCCCTCTTTCCATCGATTAAAATCTTGCTCACTTACAAATCCGAACCTGTAAACATTTCTATTGTAACAAATTTTCTGCAAATAATAAAAAAACAGCGTTATTTGTGTAAAAACAGGCTACTTACGTAAGATCAAATAGTCTAGTTCCGGCACTATTTCTACATGATTTACCACTCAGGGACGTTATCTTCTCGAATTTTTTGAAAAATACGTGATCTGAATCACACCTTTCGTCCATTTGTTTCGATAGATTTACTATTGTAGGAAATCAGAACGAAAGATGAGTTGATACGCTTATGACTACTCCTATATACAAACCACAGTTGGACATGACAGATTGGACTAAATCAGATCAGGATAAATACAACAAGCTGACCTCGATCATCGATCCACATCTACACTCTTTTGTTGCTGAGCATGCCATGCTGGAAAATCTGATGGATAAGGTACGAGAAGGTTACGATTTAGAAGTATATCGCCTCGCTCTACAAGAGATAAAAGAGGAGCTGGAGCATCATTTTTTATATGAGGAAACATTCATTTTAGGCAAGCTACAGAACCATATCGCTGAAACAGAAGTAGGCCCCATCGCAAAATTAGTACAGGACCATGTGATCATTCGTAAGCATTATAACGAAGCGAAGGAGCTGTTTGAGCAAGAGCAAGTAAAGGAATGCAGTGAATTGTTACTGCAAAAAATGAACTTCTTAGCTTACCTATTGAAAAAGCATATTGAGAAAGAAGATCATTATATTTTTCCATTGGTAAGCCTTGTGCTATCAGAGGAAGAAAAGAAAGCAATAGCCGAAGAAGTGCGTCTTGCTGATTTACAAAGACAAATCTAGTCTAGGTATCATTTCTATTGGTACGAAAAATGAAATAATTTCTATATGAAAAAGCATGTTCACTCTTACTCGTAAGCTGTGAGCATGCTTTTTCCTCTTCATATGGCACTATGGTAAGCTGATTATAGGAAAAAGCTACAAGGAAAGCGATTCTTTGCATACCGAACATGAGTAAGAAATCAATTGGCTACGAAGGATTTCCCTTCCTCAGACAGTACACATAAATTTTTTCCACCTATCATTTTTTGTAGAAATGGAGAATGTACATTGAAAATAGACCGCTTACTTTCCATCATTATTATTTTGCTAAACCGTAATCTTGTACAAGCGAAGGACTTAGCTGAGCAATTTGAGGTGTCTATTCGGACCATTTATCGTGATATTGAAACGATTAATCAAGCGGGTATTCCGATCGTTACCTATCAGGGTGCAAACGGAGGTATTGGTCTTGCTGAAGGGTATCGACTCGATCGTCAATTGCTGACGAATAATGATCTCGCCACGATCGTCACCTCGTTACAAAGTATCTCGACCATGGATAAAAGTGAAAGTCATCAGTTTTTAGTGGAAAAAATTAATAGCATTATTCCACATGCTCAAAAGGAACAATTTCAATGGAAAACGCAGCAATTTCTCGTTGATCTCTCCCCTTGGGGGCAAAATGAAAGATTGGAAGAATCTATTTTAACGGTTAAACAGGCTATCGAAGCAAATAAATTGCTACGCTTCGTCTATTCTAATGCACGAGGGGAACAGAGTGACCGAATTGTTGAGCCTCATATTCTGCTTGTAAAGGGACGTTCCTGGTACTTGTACGGGTTCTGTCAAAACAAGCTCGATTTTCGCTTGTTTAAGCTATATCGCATGAAGAAGCTTACTGTGCTTGATACAACTTTTATCAGGCGAAATATTCAAGCTGACGAGCTCCCATGGGTACAGAAATGGAATGATTCTGCTACGATGGTTCATCTGGTCTTACGTTTTGCCCCAGATTCTCGTCATATAGCGGAAGAGTGGTTTGGTGTAGAGGAATTGTTTGAGCAAGAGGGAGGATATGTAACCGTATCCGCCAGTTTTCCCGAGGATAATTGGCTTTACGGTTTTATTCTTAGTTTTGGGCCCTCCGTAGAGGTAATAGAGCCCGAGTCGATTAAAGCTAAAATAAAAACATTAGCAGCCGCCATTGTTGAAAAATATGTATAAAAATGATTCTTGGAAACCTGACAGAGAGTTGTCAGGTTTTGCTTCTTATACTGTTAGTAAACCAAGAAGGAGTGATAGAAATGACCATTACCTTTTGCCAAAGCTGTAGCATGCCGCTTCATGAAGAAGTGCTAGGTACAGAGAAGGACAACAGCAAATCACAGGAATACTGCTCATACTGCTATGATCAGGGAGCGTTTACTGCACCCGACTGCACAATGGAACAAATGATAGAAATATGTATTCCTCACATGGTAGGAGATGGAATGAGTGAGCAACAGGCCCGTACCATGTTAACAGGACTATTCCCTCAATTAAAACGTTGGGCACAGGAAAATCACACAGCTAGTTCCCAGCACCCCCTTGAGGAACCTAGACTCGTTCGTCTTGAAGAGTTCACGATTGCGGGAATTTCTGCCCGTACAACCAATGCTCGCGAGCTCTCTGGAAATGGTGTCATCAGTGGGCTGTGGAATCGGTATTTCTCTGAAAATATAGCAAAACAGCTAGCTCAGCATAGTCTATCCCAGAAGATCTATGGTGTATATGCAGAGTACGAGAATGGGGCCATTGGGGAATATACCAGTCTAATTGGGAATAGAGTAGCGGACAAGTCGGCGATTGCTAGTCCAAGCATCACCACAATCACGCTACCCGCCGCTCAATACGCTGTCTTCACTTCCAGACGTGGCCCTTTATCTGAGGTGGTCATAGAGGCTTGGCAATTCATCTGGGCATGGTCTATGAATAGTGAGCTTTCCCGCACCTTCACAGGCGATTTTGAACACTATGATGAGCGAGCTAGCAATCCCAATGACGCCATTGTTGAAATATATATAGCAGTTGAGGCTCCTGGCCAATAAAAGCTCAAGCAGACACGTGAGTAGCCCTCCTGCTCATTCGTGCCTGCTTTTTTACTTTGGTCTCATTCTGCCTCCTTTCGAATAATGCCGTGACTGGTTCCGATTAATACCTCTTTCTCTGCTTGATTGTAATAGACAAACGATAACGCTACCTTGTCAAAGCCCTCCATGGGTGTAATCTCTTTAATTGTTACCTCACAGGTGATCGTATCCCCCGTAAACACCGGACGCAAAAATTCGTTGTTAAACTCCCTCGCAATGTAATGGAGATCGCCGCCTATTTTGGTTCCAATGCTTGCAGTTAATAAACCATGCACCATAAGTCTACCTTGTTCATCACGCTCCATATGATGCCTGCCTTTATCCCCCGTAATCTCTGCAAAATGGAGCGTTTCTTCCTCTGTAAAGGTTCTTGTCCATGTTAATATATCTCCTGGTTTCATAGCGTACCTCCTCCTTTATAGCCTGTTACTACATGAGACAGGTCAGGCCGATTACGCCAGAGCCGCTCTACCTTATCAGCCCCGTATTCTCGTGTAACCTCTTCAATCATGATGTCGTGTCTTACATATTCGGTGGCTACAAGTACAAGTGCTGGATTCCTTGTTTTAATAGCCCATGGCACACCACGTTCATTAAAGTTGGCTATAATAACCTCTTCCCCATCTCTTGCTGCAATCGTTAATTGTCCTCCCATTCGCTCTTGTACAACCTCTGGTGACATATAGTTATGGGGAAAGGTGTAGCCAAGACTAACTCCCTCAGCACCAAACACTATCGAAAATACCGAAATATTCCGATTGACTGCCTGTTGAATTTGCTCATATAGTTCGCCTACCTGTGGCTCCCAAATGGACAACCACAGCTCACTTTTCGCCTGATATATCGTATCTGACAGCTCTTGTATCACGTGATCATACCCACTCAGATGCATAATCACATCAATAGCAGGATCTTTCTCCAATGTTTCTAACGAATGCTCCAGATAATGAATCGTTTCCTCCATATTATTTCTTAAACGCTCCAGCATCTGTTTAGCAGGAACAGGCGCATATTTAACTGGGTCAGTCGGTACCAAATAAGCGGCTCCTCTGTCGATTAATTTGCCTAATACTTCATAAATCATCGAACGCGGAACCCCTGAACGTTTGCTCACTTCATATCCAGTAGCCGGCGCTTGCTGTATCAAACTAACGTAGGCCTTGCTCTCATATTGGGAAAATCCCAGCTTGTGTAGCTGACTATAGATCGTCTCCACTGCTTCGCCTCCCTTTGCGCAAAGGTAAAAGTGATAGTCACAATACTTATTAGAAGTCATAACCTTGTTTTCCTGTTTAAAAGGAGGAAAAATAAATCTACCGGCATAAAATTGATTACATTCATCCTAGTAGGAAAGCGGATAAAATTCCTTGTTGGAGGAATAGTATTGCTCCCCTTCTATTTGTGAAAGATTCCTTCATTCTATACAGGTTAATACATGTAGGATTTGTCCTGATTGTACAAAAGCCTTTCTGATCATGGGAAGTTTTTTCTGGTCGTACAAAAGCCTTTCTAAATCATAGAAGTTTTTGCGGTCGTATAAAAGCCTTTCTAATCATAAAAAGTTTTTTCCATCGCACAAAAGCCTTTCTAATCATAGAAAGTTTTTTCCATCGTACAAAAGCCTTTCTAAATCATAGAAGTTTTTCCATCGCACAAAAGCCTTTCTAATCATAGAAGTTTTTTCCATCGTACAAAAGCCCTTCTAATCATAGGAGTTTTTTCCATCGCACAAAAGCCTTTCTAAATCATAGAAGTTTTTCCATCGCACAAAAGCCTTTCTAATCATAGAAGTTTTTCCATCGCACAAAAGCCTTTCTAATCATAGAAGTTTCTCCATCCCACAAAAGCCTTTCTAAATCATAGAAGTTTTTCCATCGCACAAAAGTCTTTCTAATCATAGAAGTTTCTCCATCGCACAAAAGCCTTTCTAAATCATAGAAAGTTTTTTTCCAGTCGCACAACACTCCTCCTGCTCATGCAAAATTCTGGATGGTACAAAAAAGCCTCCTTTCATCTACCGGTAACAACTCTTTGATTCCCGTTTAGAAAAAGAGGCTTTTTTGCCTTATAAAGATTTATTTGAGTACACCAGAGAGTAAAGCGGCAAATGCCTTTGCTCCTTCTGGCTCCAGATGAACACCATCTCGTGAGAAATAAGAGTCTTTCCCAGCGCTTGCCGTGTACCAATCTACTAGTAGAGTATTGGGATGACTGTTCGCTACCTCTGCCAGTGTAGCGTTTACTACGCTCTCCCACGGACGCGGAACGCGAGTATTGACGAGAATAATCTGTTTTTCATCTCCAAGCGATTTTAATAAGCTCTCCAATTGTATCTTGGTAAACGCTCCGTTTGTACCAAGCTCAAGAACAATCCGACTTCCAAGCTTCCCTCTCTTTTTATATTGGGCTACTAGCTCAGGAGTTTGACGCAATTGTCTACCAACTTTGGCGTCGATCGTGATCCCTGGCAGTAGCTTTTGCAGGTGTGGAGCTACGTCTAGCATAATGGAATCTCCAAACACGGTGATGCCTTTACCAGCTTTCGTAGAAGGAGTAGCCTTTTCTTCTGTATCTGTCTTAGAAGGCTTCTCTGCTTTTGAGCTGTTTTCTTTCGATTGATGAGCAGTAGAATCATCTTTATCTGTTTCTCGAGCAGAGGAGCCGCTTTCGTTTTCCTTAGAGGATTTTGTTTGCTCAGCTTCATCGCCCTCTGTTGTGGTTTCAGATTGTTTTTCCTCTGACTTTGCCGGCTTCTGCTCTCCATCAGCAACAGATTGTGTAGCATTATGCTTTCCGCTTGTGTCTTGTTTTGCCAGCTCCTGCTGTGAAGAGTTATTTTTTTGTGTTGATGATGCTGTTGTTTTTGTTTTGTCTGCTTCTTTTATCTTTTCCTCAGTTCTATCAGGTGTTTCTCCTAAAGCGACATCTTCTTTTTTCGGTATAAACAAATTAGCTTCCTCAGCATTCGGTTGTTCAATCTGCTGCTTCGACTCAGTATTTACCGTACTAGCTACTGGAATAGAGCTGGCTGTCACATTCCCTCCCCATCCTCCTATCGCAATGCAAGTGGAGCTAAAAACCAAAATAGCAACCATAGAAACAACCCAACGACCAAACAAAACAAATCTCCAGCGCCCATCTTGCATTCTGCGGTATTTTGCAGGCTTTGCAAATGAACCGCGACGAATTGGTTCCTCAACCAAGCGCAAGGATAAACCAGCAAGCGCAATGGTTGCTCCTATTTGAAATATGGCCTTAGGAATGTCTGTTCCATTAGTATGTATGGCGGGCGTACTTAGGACAATAATCGGGTAGTGCCATAAATACATTCCATACGAACGAACACCGATCCAACGCAGGGGCTTAGCTCCCATCAGCTTACCAAAACTACTCGCTGGATGAGCAATCACTGCTACGACTACTGCTGTAGCAATCGACAACAATACAAGACCGCCTTGATACAAAAAGTCCTCATATTGATTGGTATACCAAATCATCCAAAGAATGGTTGCCAGTCCTGCTATCCCTAAAACCTCAAGCGTAATGCGTGCAGGAAGTGAAACCGTTTCAGAAAGCCTAGAGCTGGGCCAGACCATTGCAAGTGCCGCTCCAATCAATAGACCAAACGCTCTCGTATCTGTTCCATAATAAATACGACTCGGGTCAACACCTGGCTCATATAATAGAGCCATTGCGAAAGCGGATACAACCACTCCAGCTAACGTTAAACCTAGCAGCTTGCCTCGACGTGGCGTATTGCGCAGCCCCAAGAGTAATAATAAGGGCCAAATAAGATAAAATTGCTCTTCAACTGCCAAAGACCAGAAATGACCAAAAGGTGAAGCTGGACCAAAGCTTTCAAAGTAAGACACCTCGTGAAAAACCAACCACCAGTTGCTTACATAGAGAAGCGCTGCTACAATTTCTCCTCGCAATGCCTGTAGCTGAGCTCGATCAAATAGCGCTAACCAAACCACTACTGCTATCAGCATGACTATCATAGCCGGTAGCAATCGTTTCGCTCGACGGATCCAAAAATCCTTTAAATCAATTTTTCCTCTCTGTTTCCACTGTGATATCAATATATCCGTAATCAGGTATCCAGATAGTACAAAAAAAACTCCAACACCCAGCAAGCCTCCTGGTGCCCAATTGACATTGAGGTGATAAAGAATGACAGCAAATACGGCAAGGGCACGTAAGCCATCTAGTCCCGGCATATAACGGCCATGACCTTGAAGCGGTTTAGGCATTACATCCACCCCCAATGCCGTACTGTTTTTCCTTCATTGCGGATGTGTTGATTTGTGTTGTTTTTGGCGTTATGTTATTCGCTTTTTCTATCCATTCTCTACTTCTGTCTACGATCTTACCTGTCCAGATGCCCATGATGCACACTACCCTTTCACTATCCAAATCATACTGGTTTCTGATCTCTTACTTCATTTCGTTCGTTGTATTCAGCGTCTTCATTCGCCTTATGTAGACAAAAACAGCACTCATATGTAGACAAACAAACAGCCAAAAACCAACAAAAAAATGGTTCTCTATATGATGGGCCTACGCTATTCTGATGCCCCATTCCCTCCTGATCAAACAACAATAACTACCATGATTATAAGACGCTCTTACCAGTAAATCGTTACAAAAAATTTACGATTTTACATTTTTACAAATGCAGTGTTTTTTCCTCAAAACGGAATAAAAACAGAGTATTCCCCTAACAATTCGACAAGTGACAAGAAACCCCAAGAATTGATTATGTAGATTTTTTCTTCACTTGTAAATAGTTGTTTACTGGAGATTTTATTTGCATAAAAATTAATTTTATCCTTTTGTGGAATTTAAATGCTTTTGACGCTTTTAGATTTTTTTATGTGATTTATTACTCCTCCTAATGCTCGGTGTTTCATCTCCTTGTAGATTGTAAAAAAGCCATACTAGGGGTACTCTTCTTCAAAACTAAAAGCTAGAAAATGGAAACCTTCAGGATAGTAACTGTTTGAGCAAAGAAGCATTGATCTGGTTTACTCCATTTAACAACTGAGTTTCTTTGATAAAAGCTCTCCACGAATCAACAGTGGATCGATGTACCTCCTTAATCGCCAAGGGAATCGAGCATGGCTATTTAATCTTTATTTTCAGCAGCATCTTTCTGATAGGCTACTTTGAAGACGATCATTCTGGATGTCCAACTATTTCCTATGTAATTTTTCTATGTAGAAGCAATAATCATGGTAGGGAAACGATTATTTTGGTACTTTACATTTACAATATAGAAACCGAGGTTTTTCTTGTCTCTTAGGAGTTGGATCCTGAATTAATTTATAATAGGAAAAAGAAGACTGATCTTTTTACATTCCTACAGAAAGGATTTTGTCTCATGCTTCAATCATTTCCACCTGTTATTAACAAATCCTGTACAATCTTAATCCTTGGCAGTATGCCCGGCGCCGTCTCATTACGTAAACATGAGTATTACGGAAATCTACGTAATCATTTTTGGCCCATTATGTATGCACTATTTCATGAGCCTATTGCAGAATCATATGAACAACGTCTAGCATTTTTATTAAATAAAAGGATTGCCCTCTGGGATGTTATACAAAATTGCGAGCGGGAAGGCAGTCTCGACTCAGCGATCAAATATGAGAAGATTAATGATTTTGACAGCTTATATGAACAATATCCAGCTATCCAAGCTGTCTTATTTAATGGAACAAAAGCATATCAAAGCTATAAAAAATATCGCGGATTTTCTGACGGTCGTCTCTATTTGACATTGCCTTCAACAAGTCCTACACCTAGTCGTTACATAAAAAACATGCAGGACAAGCTTGGAAAGTGGCAAATCGTACTGGAGCTGTTGGGTGAAAGAAAAGACGAGTAGAAACGAAGAAATAATTTTTATGTGTCTCATGTAGTTGAAATGTGGAAGGTAAATGAACATAACTTTGCTATTACAGTATATTGAATTTGCGGATTGACTGGTGGAATGACTAGCATAGTCGCTTAGAAAATTCCTCGCGAAAAGGATGGGGAAGTAGGCCATAGCTGTTACTGCTATCAAGCATGGCGAATATGTTTCGGTATAAAATTAGGAAGCAGTTATACAATAAATCTACAGTGATAAAACCTGGACAAGCAGAGTGCTTTAGCATCCTATCTGCATCTGTCTCCCACGCTCCACTCCCAACGGTTACAGCCTTTAAACTGACCTGTATGCTGCCAACCAGTCTTAGAAAAGTAGGTATTTAAACTGGCATGAATTGGACAAAGCACTTCGATAGGATACTCACTGAGGTATTGTAGCATGGTATACAATACTCCCTTGCCCCGATAGATCTTGGCCACTGCAAATTGATAAAGTGAGATGGTTTGTGTAGACTTTTTAGGATAAAATCGAAGTGCTGCTACAATCACATCTCCATCAAGCGCCACAAGTATTTGATTTCTACGGACTGCAGCTCTAGTACCATCTGGACAGATGTATTCACGATTAGCAATCGAATCAGAATTTTCAGCAATATATTTTTGGAAGAACTGAACAATTTCTTGAGTCATTAAGGGATGTGCTTGTCTTATGTGCATAAGTACCTCTCGATAGTGAATGATATGACACAACAGAATGTATGTTCTTATTTTTATTTTACAAAAGATAAAGGATAGATGCAAGTTTTTCAGAAGGGCTAACTTCTTTCGTCCTGGAAAAAACTTACTTACTTTTAGTACTAATCGTACCTGTAACAAAACAAAAAAACCTCCCAGCTTACAAAATTGCTGGAAGGCTTAGGTTAACTCAATTCATGATGATAAAGAAATTATGATAGAGTGCATAAATACTATTGTTGCTTTGCTTGTCTGTTATTTAAAAGCACAGCAAGGATAGTCACGACAGCCGAAACCCCGTTTGAAATGGCATTCACCTGATCGTCTGTAATGATTTGGTAGCCTAGTGTATCGGCTAGTAGCTTTATGGAACCGATTATTCCAGCAACTAGTAGTGGTATATTTCCCTGTTCCTTCACTCACGCACCTGCTTTCAGATACTTTGCCATATTTTTAATCAATTGAGCAGCATACTCACCAGCCACCGTTCTAGTAGAGACAGCATTCTGTTTCCAATAGTCAGGAGAGGTAATGATCTTTGCCTGAACAAGAGCATCCACAGCTAATTCAAAATCGTCGTTAGGCGCTTCTACAGCAGGAGAGTACGGATGGCCAATATGACCGCAAAACGCCTTGATCACTGCTTCAGCATAGCGTTTCCAATTATTTTTTAGTTTTTGTGAATCTAAAGCATGATCAATAAATCCATATTCCATAATGATCGTGTCTACTGCACCTGTTTCACGATGCATAAAATAATAGTCTCGCCCGTCAGCACCTACTCGTGTATAGACTCTACGGAACTTTTGTCCCTCGGCAGCTACGGCTTGTGCTAGAGCATTTGCTAGCTGATTGGTAGTGAAGATAGAATGAATCGCTTCCACACCTTCCCCGCCACCTGAGTTGATGTGGTTGGAAATACAGTAGGTGGCCTCGCTTTGTTTGACGAGCGTAGTGCGCTGAGATGGGGTAAGTGTGGTATCTGTCGTCCGAGTGATCGCAGCAGGAAGGTTTAACTCTCTGCACCTTTGTAGCTGGTACAAGCTAATTTGTAGCGTCAAAACCTTCTCCTGCATCTGATTCCCAATTGCTCCCGGATCAACTCCCCCATGCCCTGCATCAATTATTAAAATCGGCTTTGCCATATGCCTATCCTCCTTTTATTCTACCTTTTCTTTTAATTCTTGCAGTTCCATTTCCAACCCCGATAGACTTCGTTCAATCTGCTGTAGGGTTGACGTATTTCGCTCCAATTGAATCACCATGCGTTCATTGTGTTCCATCAGCTTTGCTTCCCGTGTTTGAGCTTGTTTAACCAAAAGAGCCTCGCGATCTCTCCCCTCTTTTTTGGTAGAGAATAACAGCCAGACAAATAGAGCAGCAAACGGACCTTGCTGAAGCAACGCGTTCATTACGCTCTCTTCCATGCCATTTTTCCCTCCTTGGCAGGTTTTGTGTAAAAGAAAAGGCATCTTCATGATTGAAGATGCCCGGAATGTGTGAGTTTTTTCTAATTGATGAAAACAAAAACGCCTCACTCAACATGAGCAGGCGTTCCCTTATTCCTCATTTTGTTTCGCTAGATACTCGGCTACAGGAATTTGATAATCTTTTGGGAGCGAGTCGATGGTACGTCGTTTCGCTTTAACAAGCAAGCTATAAACGGGAATCATGTATTCTCTGACCATTTCTATTCACCCCCTTTCCATTCTTCAAGCGCTTGCTCAAGAGCAGTCATTTTTTCATACAGCTGTGCAATCGCTTCATAGGCTATTACCAGCTCTAAAGACATTTCCTTTTGCTCACGGTCAGCTTGGATCTTAGATAATGCTTTTGGTTTAGTCAGGATCAATCGAATGCACCTCCGAATCCTCTTACGATAATAGGCTCAGTTGCTGTTCCTTTGGTGAATGAAAAGCGTACGCTAACGCCCCATTTTTCTGCTGTTTTTTCCTTGTTGGTGAAGATGAAGCCTCGGTTGAATTTGACATGGTTGCTCGCGTCTTCCCATGTCGGTAACTCGTCGAATGCGTTGTTACATACCTCGGCTTTGTAATCGGCACCGGCAGGAATCGTCGCGTCGATTGTCACTAGGATGCGTTTGGCAGCTATGTCGGTACCGAATGGGTTCCTTAGAGCAAACGCTATCTTGTCGGCTGATCGCCGGAAGGTATACGATCGAGTCGAGGTCATCCCTTTGCTGTCGGTTGCCTCGATTGTAAGGGTGTGTACCGCTGTCAAGGAGAGGCGTAACCATGTGTCCAGTGGGATTGTTGCAGTGTTTTCTTTGCTGTCAGTTCCAGCGAACGTGCGGATCACTTTGCCGTTGATTTTTTCTGTGATGGTAAATGCGTCACCCTCTGGCTCTGTGACGGTGTATGTTTTCGACGGGATAGCGTTTAATACACCGAGGTCTACGTTTTGACCATTGATAACAGGAGGGCGATTGTGGACAACTCGGAACTTGCGGGTCATCTCGGTTGATTTACCGCCTTGGTCGTCCTCTGCCCAGATGGTTAGGGTGTGATCGGTGTTTTCGGCTAGGTCAGAGCCTGTGAGATCGGTGGTGCCGTCATAGAGACGTTTAGCTCGGAATGTTAGGGTTTTGGCAAAAGAAATAGGCGTGCTGCCGTTGGATACTCCGGATTGCAACGCCCTTGTGGTGCCGTTGTTGATGCGGTATTTTATTGTGACTACGTTGTCTTTGTCGGTGTCGGAGGCTGTGCCTTGGATGTTTAACGTAGCGTTTTCGGTTAGGGTTTGGTTGTCGGTTGGGGACGTGAGTACGATAGTCGGATTAGAGTTATCGGAATACTCGATAGTTACCTCATACCGATAGTAATAGGAATAGGTTCTCGAATCACTTCCCGGCTTCGTAACAGAGCCACGGTAGTTTTGAGTATAGTTATACACGTTTGTTGAGGGTTCGGAGACTGTACCAGAATAATAGCCAGTTGCATCTATCCAACGATAGTCCACTCGCCTTTTGCAAGTACCGATAGACCTAGAACTAAGTTGTAAGGTTCCACTGTATCCATCTTGATTGTATGATATGCTGTTAGGCAAAGCGTTCACTACATAATTGTATGCTTCCTCACAAGAATTACCGCCGGGACTCGTTACATTTCTTTCAGTGGAGACGGTCTTAGTTCTGCCGGGGGTGCTACTTATTAGCGCTTGTGTTGGACTGCCGTCTTTATATAACGTACCACTAAAACCATCACTATTATAGGAAGTACTGCTTGGAAAGGAATTTGACGCGCTTGTCTTAGAAGTGGTTACCACTTTGGTTTGGGATGATTCATATGAGCCTCCAGTTTGTACCCTCCTTGTGTAGGAACCACTAGAGAATGTAAACGTCACAGTGTTACCACTAACTTTATATGAAACGGTCCCCGTATTAACTACTACAGACTTAACGCTATTCAATCCCGGTATGGTTAAAGTGTGCGTTTGCGAACTGGATGTCGATTCGTTGAATTGTTTTACTTGCTGTTTTATGGCTGCCATCTACAAAATCACCAACCTTTTGTTAGCCTCGTCATACCAGCCATCTGTTAGTGTGATATCGTTTAAGGTAGAAAAATTTTCAAAAAAAACATTAGCCGTAAAGTTATTAAACACCGCATCTTTTATCGTCTTCACATCAATCTGCAAAGCCGAAATAGCCACTGTATGCTGTTCCAGTAGCTTGTGCGCATCGTCTATTCCTTTTTCCCACCTATTGATATCCGTTTCCGTGACAGGATCATCATAGTTCCAATCTAGTTTAGGATTATAAGGCATCAGTCGTTCGCTCCTCTCACTTCAAATTCAAACCGAAATTCTAATGATTGATCACTTAACACATCTACATTAGCCGTTCTTTCCGTAATAAGATTGCCTGCCTCATCTAGTAGTTTTAGGGAAGATACGTTTGTGATTCCGCTAACCGGCTCCGTTATGACTACAAGCTTTCTTCCCTCTCTTTTGGCAGACCTCAATTGCACCGTTTGATTATTTACGATCAGACTTGCGGCACGAGTTGATAAGTCCTCCACAACTCGTGCCAAATAAGCTTTATCCATTAAATCACCACCTCGTCTTGATCTTTAAGAGGAGTCATACCAGCTCGAAACTCATGTACCCTGTGGTAACGTTTCTGGTTGATTGTAATTCTTTCATGAAACACCATCTCGTCTGATACTGCCAACTGCGGCATAAACACATGTGGGACTCGCTTTCGCTTATGAATATCATGCACCCACGAGGCTACGTCATAAATTGACCATAGGGGAACCGAGATATAGAAATAGCCTGTATCTGGGTTTTCCTCTAAGAGAACGTGATCAGCTGCCTGTTCTTTGATAAAAAGTCTGGTAATACTCTCTGCCAACGCTGGCGTAAAGGGTAAACGCTCCCGATACTTTGCCATCACACGTGCACGTCGTGTCTCATAAGAATCACCTTGCTTGGGGGTAACTCGAAACATATCCTCCCAATAGGGCAGTCCCCATGTAGCCGTTGTGATCATCATTTGCCGCTCTAAGTCTAGTTTGCGAGCCTGTTGATGCTCTCTCTCAGCTTCTCCTGCCTCAAAATGATGCACTGCTGCCAGATTCTCATACCAATAGGGTGGCAGCATCGTCCGATATTTTTCTGGAATCATCGTCATGGCGTACTCACCGTCACATTTTTCACAATCGGTATGGTTGAAAAGGTGAGATCAATATTTTCCTGAGCATTATTTAGCAAAACATTCCGATAATCAATCACACCAGCTACCTTAAACAAGCAGTAGATTTCAGAATAAAGAATCTTTTCACTCTGCTTATTGATATATTCCACAATCTCAGCTTGTATTTGCTGTTTTATTTCGTCAACAGATGCAGAGGACTCCCACTCCAGCAATTCTCCGCTGACAGTCACTTCCAATGCTTTTGCTGCCTGAACCACTAGCTTGTCGTTTAAACTATGCTTATTTGGCTGTGCTAGATGCTTTGTTACTGCTTCTACTAAAGTTTCATCGGCTGGTTGCCCTGTTTGGTCGGTTAACGCAATATGCACTGTGTTTGGTGCCTCACCCCAGATAAACAGCTCTCCTACATTGGGCACTTCTTTTACCCACCGCCTGTAATCGTACTCAGCCCCTGATCCCTCCTCTTCCCCCGCTTTAGCAATCAAGCGTTGGCGATACAGCTCATCGGGCTCAGCCTTTTTTCTCTTCACACCTAAAAACACTCCCCACGCGTCCAAAAATTCCCCGTCTGCCCAAGGTAGATACCATTGCAAAAAGCGATATTCGTCCAATTGTTGTTGCTCAGATATTTCTAATGCGAGTGGATAGTGAAAATCGTAAAAAATTTCGCCTTCTTCTGGGGAAGGTGGCATCTCACCACGGGCCTTAGCAAGTTCACTCGCTCGATTATACATCCGTTGGTAAATCTCTTCGGCTGTTTCGCGTAACAGCGGCATGTCTGGTTTTTTTACTTCTGGCATCTCTGTCACCGCCTTTGTAATTGGAGAGCCGTATAGTCCGGCTCTCCCATGAAAAAACGCCTACTCATCTACACGAGAGGCGATTCCTACTTCTTATTAACTTGATCTGCTAAGAATTCTGCAATTGGCAGTCTGTATGCTTCTGGGAGAATTTTTTTTTGCGTTTTTCACCGTTTCTATTGTCCATTCGCCTGATTTTACTAGGTATGCATAGACAGGGATCATGTATGGTTTTACCATGTTTTATTTGTCACCTTTCATTGATTTCCCTTCGTCTTCTAAAGCTAAAATTCGATCATTTAGCTGTTTTATTGTCTCTTGTGACGATACGTTCTGCTTGTCCAACTGTACAATTGCTTCCAAAATAGATATCAATTCCTCCGGTAATAGAATTTGATGCCCTGGAGTTTCTACAACCTTGCCAAGCTTTCCGTCCGGGTTTCTTTTTATATATTCCACTAGCTAAGCACCCCCACTAGCATGACAGCTGCTTCTTTTGCACTTACATTGGTCTTGCTCAATGTCAGCTTGAATGTAACGTCTGACTTTGCTGTTGCTACCGTACTAATCAACTCATCTTCTGTGATAGAAGTAGTAAGATCAACACTTTCCTTGGTCATTGCTGTATATTGTTCAGGCAGTCCTTTATCTACAAAAGAAGCTTCAGCATCAACGACTAAATTGCCCTTTTCTCTCTTTAGCCAAGCTAGTATTTCTCTAGCTGATCCTTTCGGTGCTAGGATTTTATAACGGGCAACAGACTTCTTCATAGGTGTTTCTGTTACGGCGTTGGTTACATTGAAGGTCTTAACTGTCGATAACCCAAACTGGTCTGTTGCCGTTATGGTTATGGTGTTAGCTCCAGTTTTAAGATCACTAACTTTACATGTATAAGACCAGTTGCCACATGTAACACCATTAAATAACGTTTGATCTGTGCTGCTGTTGAGCTTTGCCTTTACCGTGAGGGTATTTCCGTCTGGATCGGACGCTGTACCTGAGAGAGTAATAGAATCGGGTGGTATCAAACCAGATTGTACAGCAGGGAAAGTACCAACAGTAATAATAGGAGCCTTATTGTGCTTAACGGTAAAAGTACGGGTGACGACATCGGATTTACCACCTTGGTCATCTTCTGCCCATATAGTTACCGTGTAATTGGTTCCCTCTGCCAGTAATCCTGAGACATCTATGGAGCCGTCGTACAGTCTTCCACCCCGGTAAGTTAGTACCTTGGAAAAAGAAAGAGGCGTGCTACCGTTTGATACTCCGGATTGCGCCGCCCTTGCCGTTCCTGTATTGATTTGGTATTTGACTGTGACGACATTACCGTTGTCAATGTCAATCGTAGTTCCTTGTAATGTGAGTGTTTTACTTTCTGTTAAAGATTGATTGTTCTGAGTTGTAACAGAAATTGTAGGTTTCGTATTTGTTACACCAAAATATGCTTCGGACCAATAAAAATCATAACTGGTTTGATAAGTGCCAGCGTACTGTTCTCCCGAAACCTCGGCATAAGAAGCACCTGGTGGCGCCACACCTCTTGCTATAAATTTGTAGTAGATTCCTTTGTCATTTCCAGAGGATTGGTTTACTCCGTAGGTCGTCCCGATTTTTTCCCCCCAAGAGTCTTCTTTAAATTTATACCAGTAGATGCGGGATTCTAACCTACCTACTAGTTCGGATTTTTTTAGCCAAACAATAAACTCATACTCTTTCCCTTGAATGACAGGTATTTTGGTAGATCTAATCTCTGCTGCAAACCCATCTATTTTACCCCTAGAACTGCACCTTACAGCAGTTCCTCCAGTAACTCCAGCATCTGTTACTCTTGCTAACTGAGAATATAGAGCAATGGCTGCTAATCCTTCAGTACCGGTTGCGCCGGACGATTGATTAGGTGTGAGCAAATTGGCCATGGTATCCCTCCTTTATGCCTGTTTTATCGTAATCGTATGTGTATTCCAGCCACCGATTCGCATCTTTTGAGCAGATGTATCCAGATTCACCGTTGATCGTGCGATCATGGCTCCTTTTTTGTAGCTGTTGACCAGCTTAGAAAGGGTTAGCTTCCCTGATCCAATTGCTGTAATCGTTTGGTTCTCAAAAGCTACATCATCACAAATCGTAACTTCTTGGCCAACCACGAAACCTGTTATAGAAGCAACAGAAATAGCTACAGCAGTTGTACTAGGGGATAGTGCCGCTGTGGCATAGGTTTTTGTTTCATCCAATTGTAAAACTGGGTCAGTCTGCCCATCATAGGTATCTGCAAATCTTGCCTGTGCTCCTGAGACTCCTCGGCTATCAATGTCTAAATGTGCTTCAATACGTGAAATACGGCGACTCGCTTTTTCGATTAAAAAGTGGGCATTATAAATCCCATCCTCAATGTGGTTCAATCGAATTTCATCTACAGGAGTACCTGCAATTTGCTCCCATGCAGGCACAATGGAAACTGTGCCGTCTGTATTTTGTTGCAGGGTATACGTGTTAGGTCGATCCACCAAACGGTTAACATGCAGTTGTTTTTCATACGCCAATATCATTCACCTGCCTTCCATTGCAGTTCAATCGGTATGCTCAAAGTTATTTCACGGTTAGGCTTCTCCATTTGCAAGTGACCTTCCCAAACTGCCTGTCCATTGACATCTTTCACAATACATTTCGTTACTATTCCTGTCATGGAAGCTGAGAGACGAATCAGAAAAATAACCTTATTAACACTTTGTCGTATTTTCAACAAACTAACGGGAACGATTTTATCATTTAGTTCTATCTCTGCCGAATTAAAAGCAGATTCTAGGACATTTGCTTGCACTTCAAATAGATGGTCAGTTAGCATAAATCATTCTCTCCTCCGCTGAAAAAAGCACCACAATCCCTTTTTTGTGTTTCATAGAACTTTGGCGGACCTGATGTAAAGATAATTCCTCCATGACTACTTGCAATAATTTTCTCTTTCAGAACGTGGACAGGTCGTATTTTTTCAAAATCAACTGCTAGCTGCATTAAATTTATTGATTGATAACTCGAGAATTCAAATATGATTTCCTTATTAGTGAAATCCTCTGTAACTTTCTTTAGATCTCCTGCCATTCTGCCTAATAAGTATAATGTATCTAATGTAAAACTGGCTTTTGCTACATTCTTTTTACGTATCTCTTCTCTTCTTTCTTCTATTGTACCGTTCCGTTTGCCTCCAAAATATATCCAATCCCATATATCTAATCCAAAGGTAGTAGCATAAGGCAAAAGATACTGATTTCCCAGCTCATTTATTTTCTTTGTTTGAAACAAAGTCTCTTCTTCAGTTGACATCAAGTGGAGCCTAGCTACTTCGTTATCATACCAATAGGGCGGTAATTGCCGGCGATATCGAAAAGGGATCATAGTTCAACCACCAAATTAACACACGGAACAGCCTTTATAGGTTTACTCAGATTTTCTCTTCCGTCATTTAGGGTATAGTTTGAATAGTCCTTTACGCCATCAACCCAAAATAGTGCACCTAGCAAATGATAAACAATGCAAGTGCTGCCCTTTATATATTCTTGAATTCGACTTGTAATAAGTGAAGCTATCTCCGATTTCTTCGATTCATCAGCTAATTGGAGCTTTACCCTAACATTAAGGTTGAAAATTTCAGCAGGAAAACATTTCAGATCATGACCTGCAATACGCTTTGTCTCAAGCTGATTCTGTATGAAAGAAGCAAACTCTAATGTAACAGGCTGACCCTGCAAATCAGTCAGATATAAATCAATCGATACATCATGACGCTCGTGTTCAATGGCAACTGCGCCACCAACTCCCTCTATTTCTAAAGCCCATCTTATATAGTCCTCTGCGCGTCCACTTCCCTCCTCGGTTCTTTTTTTTTGGAGAATTCGTTGCCGATAAGCTTCTGTTTCCTCTCCCTCTTTACGGTCTACTCCTTCTGCATATCCATGTGCATCTAGAAACTCTCCATCACTCCAAACCACAAATGCCTGTAAAAGACTATATTGAGATAATTGTTGTTGTTCCGAAATTTCTTTTGCTAACGGATACCAAAAATCATAAAAAATCTCACCTTCTTCCGTAGCAGGAGGAGATTGTCCATTTTCTCTTGCATAGTCAATTGCACGATTGGCTATTCGCTGATAAATATGATCTGGGCTTTCTTGAAGAATAGGCATTTTCGGTTTCTCTATCGTTTCCATATATCTACCACCACCTTAGTCTTTCCCCGTACCCCTTCAATCTCTAGTCTCAGACCTATTCGATTCTCCTGATATCGAATATCCATAACCTCTGCTCGCTCAATCTCTGAATGAGCCTCCAGCGCATCCTCTATATCCCGCTTAATCAGGGCTAACGGTACATGCTTAGGGAGCTTGCCAATATGCTCAAAAAAATCTACCCCAATCCGATCACTGTAAATCGCATATTGAAATCGTTTGGTATGCAGGATTTTTTTCGCAATCTCTTCCAAATACTCAGCATAATTACTAGTCTTTACATGTCGGCCATCTGTTCCTTTGATAAATTGAAACGTAGTCCAATCCAATTTATAAGTCCAGGGTATCGGGGAAGGAGTATCTGTTAACTCTCGATTACTTTCTAAAGTAGGAAACATTTATTTCACCTCACCCAGCACCAGATATTGCCCCGAAGAACATCTCATTAGAGCATAGGTAGCTCCTAGTTGAGGCTCTGTAAATAGCTCATCTTTAAAGAATACTAGATCATCCTCTACCTCTTTTAGGGGCGTTGGGTCCTGATCTAGTTTAATGACCACCGGGGCATAATTTTGTAGCGTGCCAAATTCGATCTGCGTATCACTAATGCCACTTCTTGCTTGGGTAAACAATCTATTAATCGCTTGTTGCATCCTATCCTCTCCATTCCAATTGTAAGTCCATCACAAATTCCCTGTTTTTCCATCGGGTATTGCAGGAGGTTACGATCCAACTGCTTTGTTGACCATTTATCTCCTGAATTTTCACCAGCCAGCCTGCCCGCAATCTAGCAATGAGTGAATTTGTGTGACGAACGGTTATGGAGCGTGTTCGCGGTATTTTAGCTAACGTAGCAAGCTGTTTGGACGCCAAAGAGGCGAGATTCTTCTCCTCGCCTGCATCAATGATTTTTTGCATCCGTCCGATCTTTTTCATCAAATCATGATGTTCCCTCGTGACTCTGCCTGCTACCCGATCTCCTTCATAGCGTTCTACTGTTACAGCCGTGTACACCTCCTCCAAGCTTTCCCCAGTAGAGCTAGCCTCCAGCATAGTAGCCTGAAACACGGGGACATAGGGATTGTTTCCCTCTGCTAGCACAATCAGCTTATCCCGTTGGTGCTGGATAAAATAGCGAAGTCCTGTCCGTTCAAAGGCTCTCTCCGCTATATCTGTAAACAACGAGGTGTACGGCTGGGAAGGGAGCCGTTCCTTTACCGTAAATCCAAAGGCTGGGCATTGAAACGAAATGCCTGCTCCCTGGATAATCCTCTCCATCTCCTTCCCTGCATCGCCTTTCAAATAGGGCCTTGAGCAATCATTTTTTTGTAAATACCATGACAGCTCGTAAGCAGTTCCGCTCAGCTCCTTCGTTTTTTCGTCCCGATTCCATTCGACTAAGGGGCCGTGAAAGAGCTGTTCGCTTTCCTTGGCTTCATTAGGAAACATCATGAGATAGCCAGCAGCAGCTAATACAGGAGGATTACGTAGCTGAATCTGACACACCTGGGCAATCTGTCCTCTGGATGAGGACCAAGAAACATCCGTCACGGCTGGTGTTACATCAAGTCGGGTAGCATCTTTTCCATAAATCACACGCATAGCCGCTCCCTCCTAGGCTTTGCTTTTATATTCAGCATTTTTCTTTTGGATACGAGTAAGCTGTTTGCTACGTATCTCTCTATCCTGATGAATCATGTTTTTGGCTGGTGTTAAAAGATATGGGGATGATTGCTGTTTCTTTGCGGTTTTTCCTGTCGTATTGGCACGAGCCTTTTGTTGCTTAGCCATGATCACAGGTGGCTGTAGAAGCTCCTTATTGCTAGACCACTCTACGAACTCATCTTTAATAAAAATCGGTAATTCAATGGACCCGTAATAATCTACATTCATTCCTTTAAACGTGCCATCCACAGGGCCGATTAAGACATTCCATGCTAAATTTAACTCGTCAATTGTAAGCAGAACCTCTTTCCCTGAGATACGATCTAGACCGGCTAACCATTCACGTGGTCCCTGATAGCCTTGCACTTCGATTAAAGGAGATTCTATATCGCCTGGAAGCCAAAACTCAAAGGAAATTGACTTCGCTCGATTAGCAGATAGTCTGTTTTTGGTAACAAGCGAAATACTGGTAGATGTTTCTGCATCATTTCCGTAGCCTTTTATTTGCACCTCTGCTGGGGTTACGGGAAACGTCAGCCGATACTTTCCCTGCATACGAATCATGCTTTTCCACCTCTAGTCTCTAATGCATTGACGAAAGCAGTCTCGATGATACGTTTAATTTCATTCGTAACAGTAGGGTCCTTCAATAATCGAATCATACCTACAACATCCTGAAGCACACCATCTGCATGTAGCGTGATAGGCATGGAAGAGACCGTTACCGATAGATTTTGAGCTGTATCCTTCTTATTTGCGGCATTAGTAGCTGCCGGCGTTACTTGTGGTGCTGGTGTCGTCGTTAACGTATCTTGTGGCTTACTGCTCGCAGGCTTGATTTGACTAGGGCTAGCATCACTACTAGCTGGAGTCGGTGCGGGTGCTGGAGGTACTGGTGCGGGTGGTGTCTCTGGCTTTTCTTTGCCCCATCCGAACCAATCAGGCAATTTTTCCATGAGGAAGTCTCCACCAACCGAACCTAAAAATCCACCCACTACTCCGCCAACCGCTGTGCCTAATCCTGGCACAATCGAGCCAACTGTAGCACCAATCATAGTACCTGCCGCTTTCATCCCGGCACTTCCACCAAGCTTTAATAGCTCCATCGGTTTGTTGTCAGAGGTAACCAATGAGGCGAGGCCCATTGCTTCTCCTACAAAAGGAATTTTTTTCAACAGACCTTTTCCAAAGGATTTCACCCCACCAAAACCTTTGCCGCCCAGATTCTTTAATCCGTCCCACGCGGCACCACCAAAGCTTTTTATCCCTTCAAAAGCTTTACCACCAATGTCCTTTAATTTGCCGAATCCGGTAGTGGGCTTGCCAGCTTTTTTGGGGACTGTAGTAGGAGGTTTAGACTTAGGAGTAACTGGCTTGGCTGGTTTGGGTTTAGCTTTTGGTTTCGTAGTTTTTTTCTTATTACTTGGGCTACTTGGATTATTTTTGGTTGATTTGCTGGGTCCTCCCGTGTTTTTTCCACCGAAAGTAAAGGGCCCTAGCTTTCTTTTCCCCTTTTTGCCTCCTCTTTTTTTCTTCGAGCCCTTACGCTTCTTACGTTCTTCCCCACCTGCATCTGGACTGTCATCTGAATCTTCTTCTTCCTCTGACTTTCCCTTCGCCATTTTAGCAAGAGTATAGATACCTATCGCCTCTATGGTATATCTAGCCAACTCTGGTAATTCATTAAAAGTTTTGATACAGAAAGTCAATATACCAGCTAACGTTTTTATGACCGGTGTTAAATCCTTGGCTACTGTAGCTGTTAAGTCCACCATGGCTGCCTTGGCTTCACTTTGGGCTTGCATATATTCAAACCAAGGATTTTGGTCAATTGCAGCCTTATAGGATTTATTTGCTTCGTTATTAGCCACTTTATTTTCCACTTCGCCAGCAGAAATTTTACCTGTTTTCTCCATCAGCGGCACTAGATGCTGTAATAGCTCCTTACCAGAGCCTGAGCCTACTGCATTTAGCATCTCTTGACGTACATTATCATCTTTAATAGAAGCAAGATTCATAAAAATACGTCCCATCGCCTGCTGATTATCGCTTTTATTATCTGAATGCAAGAGCTGGGTTACTTGAATGGCCTCTATGTCAGCTAGCCGTTTGGCTTCCTCAGGACTTTTCCCGTCCGCCTCATAGCCTTTTTGTAATACTTTACTCAGCTCACCCTGAGAAGACATTTTTAAGGCAATATCTTTTAACGCGCCTAGCGGCATGTCATTTGATGGAATACCCATGTTGCCAATTTCGCCGACCATCATCGCCATTTTCTCTGGTGTATCCATTACCATCCCTAGCTGGGAGGTATATTTGATCATAGAGGGTACAAAATCACCGCTAAAATCCTTCATATTGTTACTCATATATTGAAGAGAATTTGCCAGTCGCTCAGGATCAGTAACTCCTGTGCTGTCGCGTAATAGAGCCATCATTTTTAAGCTCTGGTCAGAAGAAAACCCTGTAGTCATACTTAATTTGGTAGCATATTCGGCAAATGCAGCCTTATCCTTTGCATTTACATCGTCACTTTTGTTATAGATGTTTATAGCTTCTGTCTTACTTAGTTTCGGGTTGATTTGGATGATTTTCTCAACACTACGATCTAAATCTTGGACCTCGGCATCCGTTTTTCCTTTGGCAATAAATAATCCGCGTTCTTTTGCCGCAGTTTGAGATTCAGGGATTGAGTTTTTGTACCAGCTCACCCCCTGCCCTGCGAGGTCAACAAAGGGGCTAGCAGAGCCGCCGTCATCTCCTCTACCACTCACCCCCACGGGTTGACTAAATTGCCTGCGCATTTGCGAAATTTTTTGTGTCGCCTGATCGTCTATTTTTACACGAAGCTTGGCTTGTACGGAGGTTCCCAGTTGTTGTAATTGAGAACGTACCTCTTTAATGCGCCGTTCCATCCTATCAGCTTCTTGTAAAAATCCGCGTCCCAGTTGTCCCAGAGCTACTTGCAACGAATCCGAGTCTCTTTTCCATTCCAGCATGCCCTGCCTTACCTTAAACATCTCTTTCTGGACAGAAAGTAGCTCAACAACCATATCGTTGCCCATTGCATTCACCTCCGTTCATGCTATATCTTTTCTTCATCAAAAAAACGGCGGAGGATATCATTTCTCCCCCGCCTCTAATTCAATGATCTGACATGCGATAATAAATAATTTTTGCTTATAACTATCTACTTCGTACTCTACGATTTCCGCCGGGAGACCTCTGCCATGCAGATAAGCCTTCGCTACATGCCAAGCCTCCGCGTCGGATTGAATTAGTTTTTTGCTTCTTCAATCGCTTCTTCTTCTGTCTGACCCTGATTTGCTTTGCGCACGGTTTCTATAAGGAGTGCATATGCGTCTGGGTTGCGATCAAATAATTTGCCAGGAAGCTCAAATTTGTCCCCTGCTTTGTAGGCTTTCTTTAGCTCTGGATCGTTCCAATTAAAATCGTGTTCAGTCGCCTTCACAATGCGAGCGTCATTGTAGCGATACCAGTCGAATTTATCACCTTTATCAGCTTCACGCTCACAAATCCGACTTTCCATTAAGGTTAGCTGACGTACCTTCCATACTTCGCCATCAATGCTGACTTCTACCTCATGACGTGGTGTTGTTTCATTTGCTTGCGCTAAGAATTTTTCTAATTTCCCCATGAAAAGACCCCCTATTCTTCTGTATATTCTGGTAATTTATCAAGATAATCTGGCTTCTTGTTACTGCGGCCTTTAATTTCATAAGTTGCGTTATCGGTTCCATCTGCCTTTGCTTCCCATAATGTGATTTCTTCTGGGTTTAAATAAATATCCGTTAAACGAACACGTTCTGTATTGCCGTTTTCCTTATCGACCATTTCGCCCAAAAGCTGTGGAATGACAGGAGTTTTACCCTCTGTAATTTGGTCCACGCAAAAATATTTGAGCAGAGCGTTAACAGATGATACCTTTAAAGTAACCTCTACATGCCAAGAGTCAATCGTTTGCACCGAGCCCTTTTGCAGACGCTTTACATCGCCATACTCTGTTTTTAAGACGGCCTTTCCTTCCAATGTACCGTAGATTGGATCACCATTTTCATCATATACCTGACAATTTTTTAATTTAATATCACTTTGACGCATGCTTACAGCACCTCCCATTCAATATCGAAAAGCTCAATAGCATCTAGTGGCTTGGCGGCTAAGCGGAATCCGCGTTTGTCACCAATTCCATTTTTCTTATCTTCAAAAATCCAGCCTTTATCAATAGCTCCTTGCGCTTCACGCACTTCGAGATAGGTCTTAACCGCTCCAACGAACGTCGCACCGCCAATATCGTTATTGTCCAATTTGCCTTTATACTTTTTGCCAACAGAGGTAATGTCATTAACAATTTGGTCAAGGGTCATAGAGACGCGAATTTTGCCAAAATCCTCACGCTCTGCTGCTTTTAATGTCGTTAAGGTGTTGACCGCACTTTCAATCAGGTACACATCACCATCACGAACGGCAATCAATGTACCAGAGTTAAGCGCGTTTTGAATTTCGGTGTGTCCCCAATCCTTTGCCGCCTTTTTCATCGGCACTAGCTGTGCACTCAGAGAAATGTGAGCTGGCGTAGCAGCGATCATACCTGCTAGCCATGCCGTCCATTCCAGGCTTCCATAGGTCTTGCCGTTTACATGCTGACCTGCAATGGCGCAGTTAACGACACGTCGAGAGTTGTTGGCGACAGAACGATCCACATGCTCGTTCATGTTGCTATCTTTTTCTGGCAAACCTCCGATTACTAGCGTGCTACGTTTTTTGCTAAAAAGCTCGCGATCGACCATGAATTGTTTAGCTGCTGCTTGGATTCCCGCATCAGCCGACGGTAAATACATCGCGTCGAAATCAACACCAGAGATGGAGTTAAATAGAGTAGTAAAGTCAGTAGCCGATAAAGTAGCAATGCCGCTTGTTCCCCCCGAAAGTGCCGTCATTGCTGTTTCTTCTACTGCTTTGTCACCCAGCTTTTTCACCTTGATATAAATGGATTGTTCTGCTTTGGTTACTAGCTCGTTCATATTTGCAAATGAGAACTTCTCTGTTTTTACTGGGCCTTTGACCTGTAATTCCTTTTTACCTAATTCTGCTGTGGAATCCTTGATCGAAATTTGTAGCTCATTACCAACTAAGCCTGGATAACGTGCTTGAATAGCAATCGAACCTTCTTGTGAATAGCTGGCCGCAACACTTTTACCGTTCGTCATACGATAGCCAACTACCGTAGCACCACCTTCTGCGGCCAATTCCAAAATATCGATTTGCCCAAAGGTTTCTGCTACACGCTCTTCATAACCCTTCATTGTAATGACCTGATCAGGGGCTCCCCATTCAGCTAGATATGGTACTAGTACCACACCACTTTTCGGTAGGACTCGCTCCTGTGCTTTCGCCTTTAATTCTACGTTTACACCTGGTCGTTCACGTTGGATTGTCATACTATTTACCTCCTCGAAATGTAGATACGTATTGTCGTACTTGTTCTTCATTAATTACCTGCTGATCTGTAAATGCATGTAACGCTCCTGCTACTTCAAACCGCTCAGCTTGTAACAGAGGTGCACTCTCAATCCATTCCAGACGAGTGCGCTTGTTCTCCTGAGCAGTAGTGTTGAGGGGCTGTGACTCTGCTCGCTCGTTGTTCTTTTTTAGCCGTGTTTTTTTCACTGCACCTTCATTGGTTTGGCCTATTGATTTAGCCATGTCCATCCTCCTTCACATCAAAGATAGCAATTTTCTCAACCTGCTCTCTTCGTACAGGCATGAGGTACTCATAGCGAAATATTATTTCGGCCCGTTCCTTTTTTTCGGTATTCACAGAAAAAGTATTCGGGTCGATATCAAGCAAGAGCTTATTTTTGCCTCGGTAACTATAACGTTGCTTTCGTAACAAATCTCGCAAGACACCTGTCGAAAGCGGAACTTGCTTTTCTTGCTCCAAGGGATAGTGCAGCATAATAGTTGCTTCACAAATCACTTTGTAGCTGGTCAGGCTATTTCCCTTTTCACTGATCGTTTGGGTCATGACAAAAGCGGATGGTAATGGAAACGTCCCCTCCATCCACTCTCCTAATTGGGAAATGATCGGTATTTGGGGATATGCCTCCTGTACCAAATCAATTAGCGTGGACAAATCCCTGTCCATTTCTATTTGCACCTCCTTTCAAGGCTTTTGCTCATTGCTTTGTGGATAGGGGAGGTGATCTTCCCTCATAGGTTGTTGCCTGCTTCCTAGTCTGGTTGACCTTTTGCTCTGCTGATCGTTTTACAGATGCTAGCTGCTTGTGTATAAATGGCTTTCTTTCATGAGCCAGTTGTTCTCTGACAGCTCCTAGTAATCTTGGATGCAGGATCATTCTGGTGCGTACCTCCTTGCTCAACCGTTACTGCCTCGCCAAATGGTCCTTACACTTATAGGTGGCTTCTGCCCCACACAAACAAACGTTCGCAAAAATAGGTTTTGACGCATCCGATGAGTAAAAAGAAAACAGCCATCACAAGGATAGCTGTTACATTCTTGGCAAACTCAATTTTTTGTTGGGCACGAGACAGCAAGGTGGATACGTTTCCTCGGGATATAAAGAGCATTTCAGCAGCCTTCTCATGAGTAAAGCCGCTCCCATGCACCATCAGATAGCACTCTCTTTCTTTTTCTGTAACAAACTGAAGATAAAAATCTATTAGCTGCCGTTCTGCATCACTCAAACCGACACGGCATCCTCCTGTTCCCGGACTCACATAGCTTTGCATTTTAAAAGGGTCTAATAAAATCTCTCGTTGTTCCTTTGATCGTCTCTGAATACCTCGTTGATTATCAGGTTGTCTGCCTGTTTCCAGCCATTTAATCGCATACTCAACATCGCGAATGCTTTCGGCCAGACTACTGCGCAATGCTTTTTGATCTGTACCATGTACACCGCCAGCACTAGCTTCTTGGTCGGAATTCTCTATTTCAGCTAACATGTTCTTCAGTTGTTTTTTGGTTGCTTTGTAGGAAGTAATTAGTTTTTTTATACTTTTTGCCATGCCTTTTTCCCCCTTGATTTTACGTACTTTTTTACATGTGCATTTTTCCATTCCGGTACAAAATCGTCGCTTTCTCCTATACGCTCATTGCCTTATCTGCCTGATTGGTGTAAGCTCACCGTCTGCTTGCCGCTCTATCCTTCAGAAATTGAATGCTTGTGGTATCACCCATCAAGCGTCTCCATTCATACTCTGAGATTGCTCTAGGTTTTTTCTGTCTTACTGAAGCTTTCCTCGTTTGATGTGGGCTTCTTTGTTTTTGATTGGGCTTGCTCATGTTCTCCCTCCTTTATCATTGATTTGCTGTCGATACAGGTTTGATTATTTTTCCAAATGAAAAAAGGACGCTAGAAACTCCCACTCATCGTGGAAATATCCAGCGCCCTCCCGCATCTCGGTATCAGGCTAATATGTAGTTGTTAAAATAATTCATTTTCTAGAAATGCTATTTTTGCTATCTTTCCTTGGCTAGATTTGACTACAGTCTCACCGTGGTGAACCAGAGGCACTATTTTAATCTTCCCTTGAACAGGGTCGATGAGAACCATGCTAGCTTCCCTACCGACCGGAATTGTTACCTGATTCATGTCCAGTGTTAGTTTCATCTCTGTAGACCGCATTCTCATCTTCCTCCTCTGAAACCTTCTGAAGCAATTTGATTGAATACGCAAAACTTGAGCATTGATCAACTTATAACTTTATATTAGTTGATTAAACCTCAAAAGTCAACCGAAACTTGCTAATACCTCAACTAAATAGATATAATAGAGGTAAACAAGCTAGGTATGGATCATAAGGTAGACAAGGCGGTGATAGAATGACACTTGGAGAACGATTAAAGGAAAAACGCAAAGAATATAAATGGACCCAAAAAGAGATTGCAGACAAACTAGGCGTCGACAACACCACTGTCTCAAAATGGGAATCAAATACCTATGAGCCGGATGCTACTTCGCTTAAGGAATTAGCTGAAATATATCAAACCTCTACCGACTATTTGCTCAGCAAACAGACAAAAGAAGAACCTCACTTCTCCTCAGATGAAACAGAAGATGCTACCGGACTTGCCTTTATCACAGGTGGAGACTCTTTAACAGCAGAAGAGGCTGAATACCTAAAGGAAAGCTTGGAGCTTTTTCGAAGAATGAAGGAAAAGCGGGCAAAGTCCAAATGATTTGATATACCAACCTAGCAGGCCATAAAGCTTATTTTGACGATCTAGTTTTTTTATCATATAGGAAAAGGCATAAGGAAACCTACTTCCCTATGCCTTATATTTTATTTCCTCTATTATTTGATGTATGAAACTATGCTCTAATGTGGACCTCGGAATTTCCTGTTTTAGACTATACCTCTGTGCAATAATTTAAGATACCGCCAACGAATCAGCCAGAAATACAGAAACTGGGCCGCCACAAAGCAACCTAGAACAATCACAGAGCTTGCTACAACAGAATATGGAAGCAATTGTTGCAGAGCAGTAAATGCAACCCCGCTGTGGACAATCGCTATTACGATAGGTAAAAAGAACATAATCAGCAACTGCCTTGTGACCGTTTTTCTTAATTCTTTCCCAGTTAAGCCTAGCTTTCCGATGAGCTGATACTGGGCATGCTCCCTGTCCAAATCTGTATATAATCGGAAGTAAAGAAAGCTAGAAGCAAATGTGAAGAACACAATACCAATCATTACGCTTGATATCAGTAATAATCCATTCTCTTGCTTTGCTTCTTTCCACTCCAAGCTTAAAGCAGAAAACATATATGATGATTCATAGTTTAGCAACCTATCACTCAAATGATTTGCTACTTCTACCGTGTTTTCCCAGTTATCTACCGTAAAAACATTGATTCTCATAGGATGAGATTCGGTTTCTGCTTCAGAGGATTCTTGCGTATTCTGGGCTAGGGCTTGCTCAGACGTACTAGATTGGTCGCCGTCTCTTTGCCCCCCCTCTGTGGTCGAGTCTGCATTGGCTGTCAAGCGGCTAGCTAGGATTTTTTCGTACGCCTGATCTGTTACTGCCACATAGTAATCATCGGAAAAACTTTGTGGGATAACCATATGATCAACCACTTTTTTCATTGATAAATCCAGCTTTACATTTCCATGTATAATCTGAAGCTGACTTTCTCTATCCTGCTTACTGCTTCCTCGCTCATGGGCATATTTCCCTGGTATCCACAGAAATTCTCCTTCATGTAAAGTCTCTATGGGATAGCCAAGAGCTTGCGCTAAATGGTTATAGTGAGTAAGGGACATGATCATATTATTGTCAGTCCAGAATAATTCCGCATAGGCTTGCTGATAAGAGAAGCCCGCATTTGTTAGCTCTTTTCCAATTAGCGAAACATGCTCCTTCTCCTGCGGATTTTTTGCATAGGAAACATAGGTAAATGCATATGGATTTTTTATTTTAGCCAGCCCCTGATTTCCCATAGCGGCGCAGGTGCCGATTGCCACAAAGGCTACTGCTGAAACAACCGCTACCATAAAAAACATGTTTGCATTATCTCGCATGCGGTAAACCAATTCAGACATCGTGAGGATATTGGTTCTTTTAAAAAATAACCTGTCTTTCTTCTGTAAAAAACGAATGATATATACACTGCACTGGGTAAAGAAAAAGTAGGTTCCAACGACAACTAGTGCGACCCCGCTAAATAATAGCGAAAACAAATAGATGCCCGTCGCAAAACAGAAAACACAAAAATAGCCTACTCCAATCAAAATCACAGCAAGGATGGATAACCCAATAGAAGCCTTAGGCTCCGGCTTCGGTTTCTCACCCGCTTGCAATAATTCAACCAGCTTGTTTACTCTCATAGTTTTGGAAGTAAAGAAAGAAATCGCTAAAAACAAGACGAAAAAGGCCAGCAAGGTAATTCCAATGGCTTTATAAGGTAAATAAAAGGGTAGCCCTTTTGCAATAGCTAGCATATCTGCACTAACCAGCAGTACAAGCTTAGCGAATACCAGACCAACCAATATTCCTGACACCATTGAAAGAACACCAATAATCATATTCTCCATAAAAACAAGCTTGTTTAGCTGCTTGTTTGTCATCCCATGGATAAGCAAAATACCAAATTCTTTTTTCCGAGTTTGCAAAAAAGCACTAACAGAATACAGCACAAAGAAAAAAGAAAAGATGAAGATAAAATAGGGAGGCAATTTCATCGCCATTTTTCCAAGCGAATTCATTGTTAAGCTCCAGCCTGTCAAATCTCCTTGTAATTGAGGATGAAAGGCGATCAGGGCATAGGTGAAAAACATCATCACAGAGAAGGCACAGCTTAAAAAATGGGCAGCATAGGCTCGTTTGTTGCGCATTACATTATTACGAGCGTATTGTTGAAAAGTCATGTGCTTCTCCCCCTAATAAAGACAATACATTCATGATTTTCTGATAGAATGCTTGACGATTATCTCCACAGTACACTTCATTAAAGAGCTTTCCATCTTTAATGAATACAACTCGATTGCAATAGCTAGCTGCGAAAGCATCATGCGTAACTAACATCATGGTAGTCTGATCTACCGTGTTGTAGGATGATAACAATTGCATGACATCTCGGGCTGCCTTCGAGTCCAAATTACCTGTTGGTTCATCGGCAAGCAGTAATTTCGGTTTATGAATCATTGCCCTTGCAATCGCTGTTCGCTGGGCTTGTCCTCCTGAGATCTCATACGTACGCTTATGTAAAATAGGAGTAATGCCTAATCTGTCAGCAATAGCGGCTACTTTTTCATTCATGATCTCTAAGCTAGTGCCATCAAGAGTTAACGGCAATAGAATATTTTCTTTAACTGTCAGCGTGTGTAAAAGGTTAAATGATTGAAACACAAATCCCAGTTCTTGTCTTCGAAATAGCGCCAATTGATCCGGTGAAAGGAGGTGCGGGTTTTGATTGTTAATCAGCACTTCTCCTGATGTAGGCGAATCAATGGTAGAAATCATGTTCAGCAGGGTAGTTTTACCACTTCCCGACGGACCCATGATCCCGACAAACTCCCCCTCTTTAATTGTCAAATCAATATTGGACAGCGCTTCATAAGAAATTTTTCCCTGATAGATTTTGCTAAGTGCACGAGCTTTTACGATATCCATTATGCATACTCCCCTTTCCTTTCATTTCTGTTATCTTAGTGTAATCAACTGGGGAGAATGTTCATATAAAACACTCTTTCATTTTGCTTACAAATTTGTAAGATTTCATGTAGTCCATCCCCATGCTAGAAGCGACGAGAAGCATATGGAAAAATAATCTGTACGATCGTTCCTTTACCCTCCTCAGACTGAATTTCGACCGAATGATTCAGCTTTTCTGCCACTTCCTTGACCAAATACAGACCCATTCCCGTGGATTCCTTGAACTCCCTTCCATTTTCTCCGGTAAAAAAGGCACGAAACACACGGGGAAGATCGGCTGTCGGTATGCCTACTCCTCTATCCTGTATTTCTAAAACAACAGACTCACCCTGCCTAAAAGCTGCAATCGTCACTTTTTCATGTGTGCCGGCGGAATATTTAATGGCATTCGATAACAACTGATCCAGCATAAAGACCAGCCATTTCGCATCCGTTTCTACTGTTAATGTCGACTCCATTTTTACCTCAGGATAAACGTAATTTCGGATAAAAAACCTCTTATTGTCATGAACAACCTTATTTACAATCGGTAATAAACGGACCTGATCCACGCTAAAATCCTGTTCAAATGTCTCCAGCCTTGATATATATAACGCCATTTCTAAGCCCTTGCGCAGCTTATCTGTCTCCTCCGCAATGCTTTCAAATCGCTCGTCATCTTCCTTCTGGGTAATTAATTCGATGACGGATAACGGTGTTTTCATCTGATGTACCCACTGATTCATAAAGGCAATATGATCTTGATGCTGACGTTCCCAGCTCTTTATCTGCTCCTGATATCTTTTATATTGCGCCTCCAATAAGGTTGCTAAAGCTTCTGGAAGCGGCGAGTGGTTGAATTCTGACATGAACTCATGCATAGCCTCAAGCGGCTGGGATAGGCGCAAATAAAAAGCACGATGGCTCACATATCGGTACGTAAGATATATCAGTAAAAGAAAAGTCCCTAAAAAAATAGCATACAAGGCTGTCAGCACATGATCATAGCCATCGAACCAAAAAACAAGCAAGAGAAACAGCATTAAGATGTAGGAATATAAGATTAGTGGGACATGCTCACGCAAAAAGAGCCATACATGCTGCTTGTTGCCGGATGAATCCATTTTAAAAGACTTATTTCTAGCTGATCGTACCTTCGATTTCCCTTCAAAGGTACTCGTGTTGTACTCTCTGTCCATTCAGCTTGTACCTCCTGTATGATTCCACGTGATCTGTAATCGATAGCCGGCTCCCCTGACCGTCTCAATTGCATCTTCTATTCCTAACTCAGCAAGCTTCTTTCGCAAGCGAGTGATATTCACACTCAATGTATTATCATCTACAAATGCCTGATCATCCCACAGTTTGTCTAAGAGCTTAGCCCGACTCGACACGCGCGGATAAGAAGTGAGCAAGGCCTCCAGTAAGATCGCTTCCTTTTTAGTCAGTAAGCTGCTCTCTTCTTGCAATTTCACTTCTAATCTCTCTGGATAAAGGCATAAGCCTTTTTGCTCGACCATGCGCTCGTCCATCTTGGGGGCATAATCTCCATAGGCTCTGCGTAGCTGACTACGAATTTTGGCTATTACTAGCTCATAATGAAAGGGTTTCGTAATAAAATCATCTGCACCATACTCAAGTGCCATTACCTGATCCATCTCTGTACTACGAGCTGATATAAACACGATGGGGCACGTGGAGATCGTTCGAAGCTGACGACACCAGTAGTAGCCATCAAAGCTGGGCAAATTAATGTCTAGCAAGACCAAATCTGGCTTCCATTCTAAAAAGCTCTCCATAATGAGATCAAAATTTCGGATGACAACCCCTCGGTATTTATATCTCTCTATATGTTCTCGCAGCAATTCTGCAATTTTCGGGTCATCTTCAATAATCATGATTGTAGTCATAAGCTTTTCCCATCCTTTATTCTTGTAAAAGGAAAGCTTCCAGCTACTTTTCCTTTACACTCTTCTCATCGTTTGACGTAAAAGCATCCTTTTCCGTCACGCTCTCTCTGTTTTCCTTTTTTTGTCGCAATAAATGTATTTCGCTACTTTTAATTGTTGTATACTTTATATAAGCCAAAATAAGGAAGGATGATCACCTATATGATTGATAAAACAGCACTGGTTATTGTAGACACCCAGAGCATCATTACCTATCATTCTTATCATGGGGAAGAAATCGTTGACAAAATTAGTTCATTACAAGCAAAAGCTCGTCAGCTCAACGTCCCTGTTCTGTTTATTCAGCATATTGGTCCAGCCGGCTCTCCTTTTGAAGAAGGAGCGCATATGACTGAGATTCATCCTAACGTTGCACCTCTTGAGGGTGAGATAGTGATTAAAAAGACAGCATGCGACGCATTCTATGAAACAGCTCTGCATCAGGAGCTTTTAAATCGAGGTATCGAGCATCTCATTATTGTTGGCTTTCAAACTCAGTTTTGTATTGATACAGCTTGCCGAAGCGCGGTCTCACACGGCTATGAGGTAACCTTGGTTGGCGATTGCCATTCGACAGCCAATACCCCGACCTTGAACGCCATCTCTATTATTGACCACCACAACGAAACATTGAACGGGCTAGGCACCCAACATCATAACATCACAGTCAAGGATTCAAGTGAAATTTTTGCCTCCGAACCACGCTAAGATAAAAGATTGGGACTATAAAAATATCGCTTTGCCAAGAGCAATTAGACTTAGACTCTTATTTCAGTAGCTTTACCTAGTAACAGTAATCATGAATCAAATAAAAGAACAGACTCCTTCGATCTGGGAGTCTGTTCTTTCATTATCTGTGTTGGAATGAAACTAAGGTTCTGACTTAAATCACGAGTATGACGTACTATCAACATGCTCTCTAGCCATTTCTTTTTTGCTGAGAGTAGCTGTTCTTTTATTTCTTTACCCCAAGCGCTACGGTTTCATTTCTAACAAATCCGTCACCTGAGTATCTATGGCTAATTTTAGCCTGATAATGCTGTCCTTGGACAAGATGTTCGACAATCTCTTTCGCATCCTCAGGCTGAACATTTTGATACCAAACTCCATCTGGATAGACAATCAAGACACAGGCATCCTCACAGCGTCCATTACATCTGGTCCGGGTTGTATGAATCTGTTCATCTGCTCGCTGCCGGGCTATTTCCTGACGAATCGCCACAGTGACTTCTTCGCCACCTTTTCGCATGCAGCTACCACCGTTACATAGCAGGATATGATGCTTTGTTTTCGATAAATCCCATGTTGCCATAACCTTCCCCCTTCTAGTTTCCCCTTATTGTATCAGCATTTCACTGAAAATGATTTCTTATTGAAATGTTTTGGAGAGTTTGAGCACATCCTTACCGTTTCTTTTTTGGTACATATATGTACAGAACAGATTAATATGCCAAATCTTTGTAAGCAAAAATGCCTAATAAAAAACCGTCAGAAGAATCTGACGGCCTTACGCTTTATCATTCACGAGACACTAGCATAAAATTATTAATAAACCCATTCTCCTGTAAAAAGACAGGTTCTATTTTTTTCGTAGCAAAATCGTAATAATAAATCCCGCGCCCCTTGTTAACATGTTTTGAAGTACTGCCCAGATAATAAATACCCTTAGCGTCATGGGAAAGATAGACATCACTTCTAGACGAAATGGGGAGATCTAACTTCCTTCTTTCACCAGTCTTACTTTCCACCAGACTATATTCGATAGGTGGGCGATTGATACTTGGAGAGGTAATAAGAAATAGCTGATTCCCGGTACTTGATAAGGAAATGATTTGCTCCTTTTTCAGCGAAATGATCGGGCGTTCTTGTTTCGTCTCGTTATTTAGTTCAACAACCGTATAGTCGGGGGGAACCATGGCTTTTTGTTGCTTATTAGAGATGTTTCTCTGCTTCTCTCTTTCATTCTCTGAAAAACGGGCAAGATAGGT
Organism: Brevibacillus halotolerans; assembly: GCF_026891775.1. Lineage (NCBI taxonomy): Bacteria > Bacillati > Bacillota > Bacilli > Caryophanales > Paenibacillaceae > Brevibacillus > Brevibacillus halotolerans. Next base: position 220,200 of record NZ_JAPTNK010000005.1, on the reverse strand, counting down.
TTTATTTGCTTCTGTATTGTAGGAAACTGCCCACGTGTTGCTATCGAGATCTTTATCATCCATGAACTCTAGCTTATGGTTCTGTTTATCATACAAGACAGTTTTTAGGACACGCTCGCCTTTCTTCACAGCGGATAGAATAATAGGTCCTGTTTTTGTCGTAGGTACAATGTAGTTAATAGCAAATAATTCATTTGATAGCTGTTGCGTCTTTTTTGACTGTAGATCATAGGAGAACAATTGATCTCCTTTGTCTTGTACATCTGCTGAGTAGTAAATCTTATTATCCATCAGCTAGACAACAGATAATGGATATTGTGAAGTGTAGCGAATATCCGCCAACTTTGTCATGCGCTTAGACTGTAAATCATAGCTCATAACCCGCATTACCATTCCATTAGTTGTATCTTTACCATTCACATATTCGGTATAAGTAATTGATAAATAGTCCCCAGGGTTATACTTTTTTTCATTTTGGCTTGTCATTATTTGAGATTTTTGATTTACGGTTTGTTCCATACATCCCGAAAGAAGAAGAGTAAATATCGTAACTATCATAAAACAAATTCTCTTTCTACTCATGCCCACCTTCCTATTCATTTCAATTTCTGCGTCTGTTATTTCTCTTATCCTGTCTAAAGCAGAGTAGACTTCATGTTTTTGTTCACGCCACCCCAAATGCTTTCGCAAGTACGTTTCGGACATTAACCCATTTTTGTGTTCAGGATAATCAATTCTACAGCTGCCCCCATATCATAACTATCATGGTTAGAAAGGAGATGGGTTTATGGACCCAATTGAACACCATCGGAGGAGAATGCACCATCATTTAAGGCATGCCGATCACTTTCGCTCTTTAAGTATGATGCATCGGCATCACCCGGCCAGGCGTCACGAGTTTGCTCACAGAGAGCATTTCCATCGCATGAGAGCGCATCACCATAGAATGATGATGCATCACCATAAGAGAATGATGCATTCACATCACTAATAATTGCACCAAAAGCTCTCTGATTGGGAATCGTTGTTGATTTAATACTATCTGTTATCGTGTGATTATTTATGATTCCTTTTGAATTTTTACCTCTAGTTGTTGACGGATTTGCTCAACAATGCGTCAACAACTAACCTTTGTATTCATTTATGTGTCTTGAAAGTTGTTTTTGTAAAAGAAAAAGTCGTTTCCTAAATGTAAAGGAGACAACTTTCTTGATTAAATGATATATCAACCTTTACTCCATCCTTCACAAATATCCATCCAAAATTATTGTAAATAACTACTCCTTCTTTTTTTTGTTTTGCTCCTCAAGCAAATCTACTACCTTTTGCAACATTTTTATTGTTTCGTCGTGTTTTTTGTTAAATTTACGAGAGAAAAACCTATATATCCACACAATTACGAATACGATTAGAAACAAAAAAAATAATTGATATAATGACGAGATAATGCTAAATTCCACCGAAAACAACCTCCTTTTTAATATATCCCATAAATGTTTGTTTATATAAAACTTTATGATGAAACAATCTTACGTAGGGATTATACCAAATAGAGGGATGGTTTTAAATGTTCAAAAAACACTAGCGGAGAGTATACCTCCGAGGTCCATCAATGTCCTCGATAACCTATACATTTTCCTCTTCTGATGTAACCGGTGTCGCTTTTGTCGTCTTTAATGTCTTGCCTGTGAAAGCTTTGATCTCTTGTGCCGCTTTCTGGGTTATTTTCGGATCAACCTGCTTTATGTCATACTCCAGTTGGGCTACGCCTAGTTTAGCATTTTAAAATGTACAGTAGCTTCTCGGGGATAAAATGACGCCGTAATCGTATCTATTGAACGAGGATACAGGGCCCGTACCACCTTTTCAAATGTATAGTCTCGTTTCGGGTCAATTTCCTTAAGTCTTGTATGGCTTTGTTGAGATTTGTCTGATCGATTTCACTTACTTGTAATTTCACATCAGCAGAGACAAGTTGCTTTGTTTTCTTATCAATAATGACTGTAGCTCTCTTTGAGCCTTCCATAATGATAGCTTCTCTCCCTTCATCTCCTTCTTCAACAGGAGCTAGTAGCTTAAATGATAACTATATTACATCCCTCTATTTCCATGAAAAAAGCTGTCACAATAGAATGTGACAGCTTTTTTCGAGAGATGATTTTGTCTAGATCTGTTCGGTTATTCTTACTTTTGGATCGTTACCTTACTTCCATCCTTCAACAGTGTCTGTCCTTTTACGACGACCTGTTGATCTGCCTTAATTCCTGTCAGAATTTCGATGGATTCGCTAGAGCCTTCTCCTGTGGTTACCGCGACTTGCTTTGCGATCTCGCCTTCTACGATGTAAACATACTGCTTCCCATCGCGATCGAACACGGCCTTGCGAGGAACAACTACCTTTTCCTGTCCTTTTCCTTGTTGCCCTACTAGATTCATGTTCACAACCATATCGGCTTTCAGCTCGTTGTTTGGATTAGGGATTGATATTTCGATGGGATAGGCTTTGAGCTGTTGATCCATCACCGGGCTGACAGCCGTTACTTTAGCTGTCATTTCTTTTCCTAATGCCGTGATATTCACTTTTACCTCATCGCCAACCTTCACCTGTGAAATATCCTGTTCAGACAAATTAGCCTTCACAACAAGTGGATTGGTATTAACTAATGTGACAATAGGGCTTTGTGGAGAAGCCACCTGTCCAACCGCTCCATTCACTCCTGAAATGTACCCGCTGAAAGGAGCTTTTACTACTGCATTCCCCAGTTGTGTCCGAGCATTTTCCAAGCTCACAGCCGCTTGCTTAACAGAAGCCTCCGATACACCTACTGCTGACATTTGAGTGGCAGCTTTCAGGCCTTCCTGCGCATTGGCAACCGCTGTTCTTGCATTGGCAAGCTGTGTATTTGCTTGTTCATATTGTTGCAGAGCAATTGCGCCTTGATTAAATAGCGTTTGCATCCGCTGTTGATTTCGTTCTGCATCCTGTAGGGCTGTTTGGGCTTGGCTCAAGCTATTCTTCGCTTGTTCAAGACCTTGACTGGAGCTATTGCCTGCTTGATTTAAATTCGCCTTAGCTACCTGATAAGCCGCTTCTGCCTGTTTGATCGAATTGATCACATCTTGTTCATCTACACTAAACAAAGTTTCTCCTTGTTTTACATATTGTCCTAAACGAACAGGTAAGGAGGTGATTTTCCCAGACAATTTTGGACTTAACTGCACATCCTGACTAGGCGCTAATTTAGCCGTAAAGCCTGCACTAGAGGAAACTGTCCCTAGCTTAGACATTTCAATCTGAACCGGTGTTACGCTCTCTGTCTGTTCTGTCGGGGTATTCTCTGCCGCTTGATTCGAACACCCCGCTACCAAGAACAGGGCGGATGCTGCTACTAGAATCATTTTTTTATTCATCGTTGTTTTTGCTTTCAATTTCATTTCCCCCTCCTCTATCTCTTCGCCTTTACGACTTCGCTACCGCAATAGCTGCTTGTTGTTTCTTTAGTCGCTTTTGTTCTTTCTTGTGTTTACGTTTAGAAGACCAATCATCGAACCAAGTATACACGACTGGAACCAACACTAGGGTAATGAGCGTAGCAAAGCTTAATCCGAAAATAACTGTGATCGCCATCGGAGCTTGAGATTCACTACCAGAGCCTGTGGCAAAAGCTAATGGACCAATTGCTAGAATGGTAGTCAATGTCGTCATGAGAATGGGACGCAAGCGTACAGGCCCTGCTTCCAAAATCGCATCCCTGACACTCATACCTTTGTCTCGCAATTGATTTGCATAATCTATTAATACGATGGCGTTATTAACGACCAAACCAATCAGTAGAATATATCCAATGAACACGGACACACTGATCGAGGTATTGGTAAACAACAGGCCAAGCATAACCCCTGCAAAGGTAGGCGGGATAGAAAACATGATAATAAACGGCGTATATAAGGATTCAAATTGGGCCGCCATTACCATATAAAGTAGGACGACTGACAAAATAACAGCCAATCCAAGACTACTAAAGGACTCCATCATATCTTTACTCTCTCCGCCGTACTCAATTTTATAGCCATCTGGCAGGGAGAGCTTGTCTAGCTTCGTTTGTACATCCGTAGTGACTGAGTTCAGATCACGTCCTGCTAAATCACCTGTGATTTTTACTTCACGAGTCTGATTCGAGCGATTAATCGTTAGCGGTGCCTCTACTTTTGTCACCTCTGCAACAGAAGACAACGCTACCTGTGCGCCACCTGGTGCAGTTATGCGCAAGCTATTCAAGTAATTCGTATCTTCCTGATACTGCTCGGGCCATTTTAATTGCACATTGATTTCATCATCACCCGTGCGATACTTTGTCACCGTCTGTCCGTTAAATGCTGTACCCACAGCCGTTAAAATCTGTCCAGAGCTTAGCCCATACATACTTGCTTTCTCTGCATCGATTTTCACTTCAAATTCATGCTGCGTATCATCTAAGGTGGTCACCACATTACTGGTTCCCGGGACACTGATTACCTCTTGCTTAATAATCCCGCTCACATCTTTTAGAACCTCGATATCATCACCGCGTAAGGTAATCTGTAAAGGCGAGCCTGTGGACATACCAGCAGACTGTTCTTTCACCTTAATTTCAGCACCCGCAATCGATGCTACCTGCTTACGCAAATCTGCCATTATATCCGGAGTGGAGCGTTTACGATCCTTTACGTCGACCAGTTTTAAATCAACGGTTGCTTTGTTAGAGGTAGAAGTAGCCACGGCCGCTGAACCACCGCTACCAATCGAGGTGCTCAGAATATCCAGCTCCGGTACTTGCGCCGCTATCTTTTCCACTTGTTGGGCTACCTTCTTTGTTTCTTCCAAAACACTACCGTTAGGCATCTTAATATCAATTGTAACTTGTCCCTGATCCATCGATGGCATAAATTCTGCCCCAACCAACGGAGTCAGCGCTATAGAACCGATCATCATGGCAACCGTAACAATCGCTACTGTTTTCCGATGATTCAGCGAAAAATCTAACAGCCTTTTATAGCCTTTTTCTACCTTGTGAAATCCAATATTGAACCAGATTACCGGGTTCATTCCACGATATCCTTCCCGATTGTTATGCTCTGGTACTTTTTTGAGTATCCGTGAGCTTAACATTGGTACTAGGATAATGGAAAAGACTAAAGCGGCAATGTGAGAATACACAACGGTTAGAGCTAGGGGTCTAAAAATTTCTGCTGCAATACCATCAACTAGTGCAATTGGCAGGAATACACATATCTGCGCCAAAGCAGAAGCCATTACTGCAGTACCCACTTCCTTGGAACCATCTAACGCAGCTTCTACCATGCCTTTCCCTTTTTCCCTTTGTCGGAAAATGTTCTCCAGCATTACGACCGCGAAGTCAACCAGTGAACCCAGTCCGAGCGTCAGCCCTGATAGGGAAATCAGATTGATCGTTTGACCGGTCGCATACATCAGCAAGAAGGTGGAGATGATCGAGATGGGTAGCACGATGATCGCAACAATCATTGATTGGAAGCTACCTAAGAAGAAGAACAAAATAATAATCCCAAACAATCCACCGAACAAGGCATGCTCTGCTGTGGTGTAGATTGAATCTTTAATAAACGTGGACGAATCCAGCGTAGTTGTTAGTTGTAACTGGGAAGGTAAGGTCTTCTTAATCTCTTTCAATTCCTGACTTACAGCATCCGCTACCTGAATGGTATTTCCACCAGATGCCTTTGTAATGGTAATGCCTAAGCTTGGTTTCCCATTAACGTAACTGAACTGATTGATTTTCGCCGTAGTATCGTTGATGGTAGCAATATCTTGCAGGCGAAGGGAGCCATTTCCCATGCGAATAGGTGTTAGTCCGATTTTCGCTACACTATCGTACTCACCCTGAACTCGAATGTTATATTTGCCATCTCCTTCACGTACGGCACCACCTGAACCGGACAGGTTGTTGCTGGCAATCGCCTGCTGAATTTGGTCGATGGTTAATCCATACGACGAAATTTTAGCAGGGTCGAGCACCACATCCACCACGCGATCCTGACCACCGACCAGATTTACTCCAGCTACACCATCAATTCTTTCTAAGCGGTTTTGAATGGAGTCCTCTGCTATCTTCTTCAATTGATTAACATCATCCTCGCCTGTTAGGGCAAATGTCATAATCGGCGTGCTATTCGGATCAATCCGCAGAACCTGTGGAGATTTCGCTGAGGATGGGAGCAGTTGTCGCACTCGATCAACCTTCTCCCGCAATTCCAATGTAGCTTGATCTAAATCGGTCCCCCAATTAAAGCTGAGAATAACCTGTGATGCTCCTTGAATCGAAATAGATGATACTTCCTTTAAATTAGCAACAGTTCCTACTGCACTTTCTATCGGTTTCGTTACCAGCTTCTCTACCTCGCTCGGTGCCGCGCCATCCACAGATGTCACGACAACGGCAACTGGAAAATTCAGCTCTGGATACAAATCAATAGCCAATTTCGGCAGAGAAACGATTCCAAAAATCATGACTGCCAGGGTCAACATGATAATGAGAACAGGTCGTTTGACCGACACTTCAGATATATTCACTCTTTTTCACCTCACCAATGTCTTAACTCGTTATTCTTTTTTTGGTTGTATACATTTCTTGCAAGACATGGAGGGATGAAATCATCTGAGTCGTCTGTTGCTCAAACGTCTCCATTTCCGCTTGGCGTCCCGCGAATTCATTCGCATGATCGAATCGTGGGGACATCGCAACCCAAACCAATCGTTTATCCTTTTTATCCTTGAGCCTTATGACGATGTTATCTCGTTCTAGGCGATCAATTAATCCAGATACCGTACTGTACGAAAGACTAACAGCCTTGCTGATTTCCCCAATGGTTTTCGGGTCGTGCACAATTTGCTCCAGAATCAGCACTTGCTGCCAGGTGATATCTTTGCTTTCGAGTTCTTCACGTGTGATCCATGTAAAAAGGGCACTCGCTTCTTTGAGAAGCTTCGCCATGGTAATCAACTCTTCCATCCAAGCCACCTCCTGCCGTTAATCAATTGTTCGCGATACGAAATGTCACAGGTTTCATTGTAGCGGCAAGTTGAAATAGGCAAATCTACCGAGGGATGGAAAACCGTAGCACTGGCTCGTCTATCTAGAGATAGATGACACCCCGTGCTACAATAGAATATGAACAAACGATCGAAAAATTTGAAGAAGGGTGGGCTATTCTTTGATTGATAACATAACTAAGGCCCTCCGCAAACGACTCTTATTGGTCTGGTTCTTAGCCTTATCTCTTTTGACATGGCTACCAAACTCCTATAATCATGAATCACCTATACAATTTGTGTTTTCCGTATTACTGTTCTGTGGGTATTTGATCTTATTTTGGACCTCCTCTATTCAACTGCCCTCCATAAAAATGACTGTCATTCTTTTATTAGTCGGGGGCGTTACCCTATTTAAAGGCATTTATCTGGGTCCTGAGGGGTTTGGCATGATTATCCTGCTTGGGATTATCATCGGCCTGCGCATCGATAAAAAATATTCGTTACCGTTAGCCACCTTTTTTGGAGTGGTTACCTGTGTATTACTCATCTGGATCACTCATAGCTACACCACGCATGTTGCTCCTTTTTTACTTTCCTTTATTGGGTGTTATCTGGGTGCACGCGGGTATCGTTCCCACCATGAAGCGTATCAATTAAATCAGCAGCATTTAAAAGAATTGCAAATCGCACATACAAAACTACAGGATGCACATAATGAATTGCAGGAAATGACTGTAAATACATTGCAAGTAGCCGTGTTGGAGGAACGAAATCGAATCGCACGTGATATTCATGACTCGTTAGGTCACAGTCTTACCTCTCTCATCGTGCAGCTACATGCGCTTACCTATATGCTGAAGTCTGGACCAAATGATGCACAGACGGCGGTCAACAATATGCTGGATGTAGCGAAGCAAAGCTTGGAGGATATCCGCGGCTCCGTTCATACCCTTGCAGTCGACAAGCGGACGTTTGGCTTAGCGCCATTACAAGCTCTTTTGTCGCAAACAGAGAAAAATACGGACCTGTCCTGTACGTTTGTCACGAATGAGGAAGAGATCGATTTAACAAACGAGGTAACGATTGTTTTTTATCGAATTCTACAAGAAGCGATTACGAATACATTGCGTCATTCCAATGCCACCGCCATGTGGGTTGAAATTAGTAAGATAGCTGATTCCATCGTTTTAGCCATTCACGACAACGGCCAAAATCGTTCTCAGGAAGGGGTTGAACCTGGTTTTGGTTTATCTGGCATGAGAGAACGTATCACGAAAGTAAACGGAACGCTGAAATATCAGATGAGGGAACCATTTGGCTTTGAAATTACTGCAACAATTCCTTACCATCATTCATCTTTAGAAGGGAACACATAGCTGCTATGGTAGATCATAAACATCAAAAGATTCGAGTCATGCTGGCAGACGATCAAAAGATGATCAGACAGGGTCTTGGGTATGTCATTAATGTTCAAGAGGATATGGAGGTAATTGGAGAAGCGGCGGATGGAGAAGAGATCATCAATCTAGCTTGCGAGCTGATGCCTGATGTCATTCTCATGGACGTACAAATGCCCAAGTGTACAGGTATTGAAGCGACACGCGAAATTGTAAAACATGTACCGAAAGTGAAGGTTCTCATATTAACGACATTCGATAACCATGATTACGTTGTGGATGGCATTCTAGCAGGTGCGGTTGGTTATATGCTAAAGGATGCTGATTCCAAGGAGATGCTAGACTTAATTCGCCGTGCTTACAATGGGGAAGCTTCTTTTCACACAGCAACGGCTGCTAAGGCATTAGCTGAGGTATTAAAGAAACAAAAATCGGAAACGACCGCCACTCCTCATGCTGACAAACCACAGGAAGCTTATTCGCAAGAGAATCATCTCGTACTCCTAGATGAACTGACAGAACGAGAGCAGGATGTCTTGCAACAATTAGCATTCGGCTACCGCAATGATCAAATTGCCCAAAATCTCTTTATCTCTGAAGGCACTGTAAAGTCACATGTCCATCGTATTTTACAAAAATTAAATGTCGATGACCGTACGCAAGCTGTAGTACTAGCCCTACGGCATAAATTGGTAAAGTAAATTCTATCTAGAGATAGATGACAGACCATATTTGTTAGAAATGTGAAAAGGACAGGATGCACATTGGCTCCTATCCTTTTCCTTTTTTATCTAATGAAACGCTTTTTATTTTGCAAAATGAAGAATTACTGAATACGTAATGCTGCTGGAGACTGCTCTACATGAGAGAGCTTCATAAGCAATACGAAGGCAATCACGATAAATCCCCCAATCATTCCAACAACTCCGGCCCATCCAAATAACGACCAGAACAAACCACCAAACGTCCCACCTAAACTCGATCCAGCATAATAGAAGAATAGGTACAAGGAGGAAGCCTGTGCTTTATCATGAGTAGCTAATCTACCTACCCAGCTGCTGGCGATCGAATGCCCGCCAAAAAAGCCAAATGTAAAGATTGCAATTCCCGCAATTTTACTAAATAAATGGGGCTCCAATGTAAGTCCAATGCCCCCAAACATAATAACTAAAGACATCCACAGCATTTTAGCGCGCCCAAGTCTGTCTGCCATCTTGCCCATCCAAGTAGAGCTAAACGTACCGACTAAATACACAATAAAAATCCAGCCAACGATTGTTTGCGAAAGGGAATATGGCGGCTCAACCAACTGATAGCCGATGTAATTATATAACGTCACAAAGCTGCCCATTAGTAGAAAGCCAAGTCCATATAAATAAAGCAAGCGCTGGTCCGTACAATGGCTCCAGAGTGATTTTGCTAATGTCTTTACCTCTAGTTTGCGCGGTGAAAAATGTCTGGAGGGTGGAAGCATAATCCAGAACAAAATCGTGCACAAGAGGCTCAACACACCAATTCCAATCAGAGCCACATGCCAGTTAAACAAATCGGTTAGCGTGCCTGTGATGATGCGTCCGCCCATTCCACCAATCGAATTTCCGCTTATATATAGCCCCATTGCTACGCCTAAGCTATTTTTGTCAATTTCTTCACCCAGATAAGCCATGGCAATAGCCGGTAACCCAGCGAGAACCATCCCGACCAGTATACGAATGCCAAGTAATATTTGAAATTGATAGCTAAACGCCGTACACACTGCCAACAACGAAGCTCCAATCAAGGAAACTATCATAATCGGTTTGCGTCCCCACGCCTCTGACAATGAACCGAGAAATAACAAACTTATGGCTAAAGCCATCGTGGTTACAGATAAGGAAAGACTGGCCAGCGTTGGAGAAACCTGAAATTCCTTCGTGAATTCAGGTAACAAAGGCTGTGTGCAGTACAGAATAGCAAATGTATTTAACCCTCCTGCAAACAACGCTATGTTGGTTCTGCGAAATGCGCTTGACCCTTGCTTGATATAACTCATGATGTAAATCCTCTCTCTTTATTATTCAGTTAGAAAACGTAGCTATGGGTTCCGTTGATGTCTTAAACAGATTAGATATAGTGTTCCTTTACAAATGAGATGAACCTTCTTGCAACAGGAGACAAATAACGCTTTTCTTTCCATGCGAGTCCAATGGTTCGTTCACAGCCTGGATCTAGCACCCGTAAGAGCGATACCTTCGATTTATCCAGCACGTTTACATCTGGAACAAGACTTACTCCCAATTTAACGGCCACCAGACCAGCTATTGTAGCAATCTCCTCTCCTTCAAAGGTGATAGCGGGAGTAAAGCCAGCTTGCTTACAAAGCGTATCGGTCAAGGTTCGCAGACCATACCCCTGCTTGAAGGAAATAAAAGGTTCATTGGCAATCTCCTTTAGCTCGATCTGTGTCCGATTTGCCAAAGGATGCGTCTTGGAAACAATGAGAAACAGCTCCTCTGTAATTAAAGGCTCCCAATGCACCTCATCTATTGGCTCTAACATGGAAAACAGGGCGATATCAATCAAACCCGTTTTGAGTTGTTCTACAATCTGATCCATGGATGCTTGATGTAAATGAAAGCTGACCTGTGGATATTGCAGACGAAATGAACGAATAAATTCGGGGACTACTTTAATCCCTAAGGAATGTAAAAAAGCGATCTGTATTTTGCCGTGATCAGGGTTAATCAGGTCTTGAATTTCCTGCTTCCCTTCTTCTATCTCCTGAATGGCTCGCTCCACTCGCTTTAAGAATAGCTCCCCGTATTGATTTAGCACGATATTTCGCCCTTTTCGCTCAAACAAAGGCGTATTTAACTCTTCCTCCAAACGAGCAATTGCTCTACTTAAGGCGGGTTGGGACACATTTAACAGCTCTGCCGATCGTGTAATGTGCTGCGTCTGTGCTACCTTGCGAAAATATAAAATTTGTTGCCATTCCATCAGTTACGTCTCCGTTTTGTTTTCTTTTGTCTTTTGTGTATCATACTTCATGTTTGTCATGACTTCAATTTACGTATTTGCATGATATTCATGCGTTTGTGTTATGAATGAAGCAAAGCATCCAAAAGTCATCGGTATTGGCCCATGCGTTCGTGCACGTAAAATCGCTGTAAAATCAAGGTTAGCGCAATGGACGCACTGGTCTGTCATTGCTAGTAATGATTTGGGCCATTTTCGTCGTAAAAGAGAATAAAAATAGACACGCTTTCTCTCATTAGAGATGAAAGGTGTCTCAATTAGCCAATGCTCTCTTCCTGTAGACAAAGAGAACAGCAAGGATATTTACACAATAGGCTTGTCCGCCACTACAATCAGATGATTCATTTTATTTTTGGTTTTGAATGACCACTTCAGATACCACTAGGCGTTGTCTTGGCTTTACATTTGCCATAATAACATCAGCAACATCATCTGGTTCCATCAGGTGCTTCATGCGTTCTTCCGTGAAAATACCATCCCAGAATTCCGTTTTCATGCCTCCCATGTAGATTCCGACTACTTGTATAGGCGTCTCTTTTAGCTCAATGGCTAAGCTCTCTGTAAAGCCTCTCACACCAAATTTGCTGGCACAGTATACGGACTCATTTGCTTTTCCTACTTTACCGGCCGTAGATACGATATTAATGATCGTTCCGTAATTCTGCTCTTTCATTTGCTTAACTACTGCTTGAGTACTAAAAATCGTTCCTTTTAGATTAATATCAATCATGTGGTGAACAGCTTCCTCGGTGAGGTTTTCAGCCAAATCAAAGCTTCCTGTCCCCGCATTGTTGACCAATACATCAATTCTATTATACGTATTGAGAATGGCGTCCATGATTTCCATGATGGCTTGTTTATTCGCAACATCGCCTTCGTGGATGGAATAGCTGCCAGTCAATTGCTCAGCTATCCGTTCAAGCTTTGCCTTGGTTCGTCCAAGCAAGCAAACATGAAAGCCTTGCTCCGAGTAACGTTTCGCTAAAGAAGCACCTAACCCGCTTCCTGCCCCTGTAATCACAACAACCTGTTTGTCCATACCTTTTCACCATTCCCTCGTACAGTATCTATCCTTGTTTAGCCCGATTCATCTTCAAGACTTCATGTGAAATCGTGTATAATGGGCTTATGGATTATAGTGTATCATGCTTTTTATCCAGCTATAACAACTAGTTGCACTTACAAAATTGACATAACAAAAGGAATTTTCGTATCATCATTTATACTAAGTTAAAAATGGGAGGATTGCCGACATGGATTTTAAAGGAAAAAAAGCGTTAATTACCGGAGCAGGAAAAGGAATTGGACGTGCGATTGCCGTCGCTTTGGCAAAGGAAGGAACCCATCTAGGTTTGGTCGCCCGCACAGAATCTGATCTACAGGAGTTAGCTACTGAGCTTGCCAAAACCTATGGTGTTACAGTTCGTATTGCAACTGCTGATATTTCAAAACGCAGTGATGTGGAAGCCGCGTATGCCAAAATGAAAGCAGAGCTTGGCTCTATAGATATCCTGATCAATAATGCTGGTACTGCTACTTTCGGTACAGTTACAGACATGGACCCAGCAGAGTGGGAACGCATCGTTGCTGTGAATTTGTTTGGAACCTACTACATGACATATGCAGCATTGCCTGATATGATCGCCCAAAACAGCGGAAATATCATAAACGTAGCTTCTACTGCTGGAGAACGCGGTTTTGCGACAGGCTCTGCGTACTGCGCTTCCAAATTCGCCGTAATGGGCTTTACAGAATCCCTATTGCAAGAGGTGCGCAAACACAACATTCGCGTCACAGCCCTGACTCCAAGTACTGTCAACACCGAGCTAGCTGTTAATGCCGGTCTAAAAATCGGTGCAGAAGACAACATGATGCAGCCAGAGGATGTAGCAGAGCTAGCCTTAGCCACCCTGCGCTTGCCTGAGCGTGTCTTCATTAAAACTTCTGGAATTTGGACCACGAATCCACAATAATTATAGAGATTTGTTCATCAAAAGAAGCCCTTTTTGTCTGTTAAAAAGAGGGCTTCTTTTTTTTGCACCTGTTAAAAACTCGTTTTGCTTGTTACAATGTTTTTCGGTAGAATTACCTGTATTACTTACTCAGGAGGTAAGCGAGTTGCTGCTCTCTTATAAAAAACGGCGCTTAAGCTCCGTACAAATTATTGTCATGTTTTATCTTAGCAGTGTTATCCTCGCTGCATTACTTCTCTGGTTACCCATCTTTCACCAGCCTGGCGTATCTATATCTTTTGTAGATTCTTTATTTACGGCAGCCAGTGCGATTAGCGTAACGGGTCTAACCGTCATCCAAATTAGTGAAGTGTTTAATCAGAGCGGAATTATTTTACTCACCTTGTTCTTTCAAATAGGTGGAATCGGTATTATGACCTTAGGTACCTTTTTGTGGATGATGCTTGGACAACGAATCGGCTTAGAACAAAGAAAATGGATTGCTACGGACCACAATCGTCCCACTCTATCGGGATTGGTCAAATTAACGCGAAGTATTTTATTGCTCACCATCTTAATTGAGCTAATCGGTACGCTATTGCTAGGCAGTTATTTCTTTTGGACTGGCTATCAGACTGATTGGTATACCGCCTACTATTATGGCTACTTTGTCTCCATTAGTGCATTTACCAATGCTGGATTCGATATCTTTGGTAATTCCCTGCTCAGCTTCTCGGGGGATTATTTTGTCCAAAGCATCAATATGATCCTCATCATCTGTGGAGCGATCGGGTTTCCTGTGCTGATAGAACTGGTCAGCTACGCAACTCATCGACAAGGTCAATATCGCTTTACGTTTTCCTTATTCACAAAGGTAACAACCTTGACTTTCTTCACACTAATCGTGGTTGGGACACTGCTCTTTTACTTTTTTGAAAAGAATGCCTTTTTACAGGATAAAACCTGGCATGAGGCACTTTTTTACTCCCTGTTCCAATCTGTTTCTACACGAAGCGGCGGTTTAGCCACGATGGATATCGGCTTACTGTCCACCCCTACCCTTGTCATGCTATCCGGCATGATGTTTATCGGGGCTTCTCCAAGCAGTGTGGGGGGCGGGATTCGGACAACTACGTTTTTCGTTCTAATTGCGACCATATATACTTATATGCGTGGACAAAAGGATGTAAAAGTATTTGGTCGTGAGTTAGTCCAAGAAGATGTCATCAAATCGTTTATGGTGTTCTTTGTCGCAATCATCATGGTGTTCACGGCAGTTATTTTCATGGTGTGGTTCGAGGACCTGTCGATGCAGGCCATTTTATTTGAAGTCTGTTCGGCCTTTGGTACAACTGGCTTGTCGATGGGGATTACTTCGGAACTAAGCACACCTGGTAAGCTCATTCTCATCATCATGATGGTGATTGGACGGATTGGGATTATCAACCTATTACTATTCTTAAAAAAGGATGCCCCGTCTGTTCGTTATCATTATCCAAAAGAGCGAATGATTATTGGTCAATAGGAAGAGGAAAAGGCGCTTGGAAGGAGCGCCTTTTTTGTCGTCCTGCATTCCGTACCTCCAATCTTCAAAGATGTTCTGGACAATCCTGATCTTTTGCTTATTCATTTATATTCGACGAACCATTCAAAAAAAAATCTCTTTTTATGCGTTTTATTTTTCATCCTGTATTACACTAGAAGCAGTTCCAAGATAAAGAAATTGCTGTTATCAGATTAAAGGAGGATGATTGACATGCAAGCACCTACCAAATGGGCTGAGGTTGATCAGTATTTTAACAGTATGCTACTTCCGTCTGATCCAATTCTAGAAGGGGTTCTCCAAGCAAATGCTAAAGCTGGCATGCCTGCCATTGATGTCGCACCAAACCAAGGAAAGTTCTTATACCTGCTCGCCAAAATAAGAGGGGCAAAGAAAATTTTAGAAATAGGGACACTTGGTGGTTACAGCAGTATCTGGCTTGCTCGTGCCTTGCCAGAAGATGGTCAGCTTATTTCCTTAGAATATGAGCAAGCATTCGCTCAGGTCGCAAAAGAGAATATAAAAAAAGCGGGGCTCGCTGAAAAAGTAACCATTCTTGTAGGCCCTGCACTAGACACACTCCCGACCCTTCAAGAAAAAGGGTTGACGGGCTTCGATATGATTTTTATAGATGCCGATAAACAAAACAACCCTCATTATTTACAATGGGCTTTACAGCTTTGCAATCCAGGGGCAATTATTCTGGGAGATAATGTGGTACGTAATGGAGAAGTGATCGATCCCGAGAATGGTGATGATCGTATTCAGGGCATTCGGCAATTCTTTGATCTGCTAGCTGCTGAGCCCCGCATTGAAGCAACGGCTATCCAAACCGTGGGGAGCAAAGGTTATGACGGCTTCGCTCTTGGTGTCGTAAAAGGATAGCGAAAAATCTATTGATAAGCCAAAGAAAAGCACTCCTGATAAAAGGAGTGCTTTCCAAATGAAAAACAAGAATTAACCACCTACGCCATGTTCATAGGGAACTACAGAATACTCTGCTTTAGCTACTTCTACATCTGCTACTTGACTAAACATTCCAAAAGCCATTACTAGCGATAGCAAAAATCCCCTCATCCTTTCTCACCTCCTCCAACAATTTTTTATACTCTCTTTTTTGTAGTTCTGTGGCGTGATATCTATATGCTTCAAAAAGTGTTACACATTGGATGAACTTCTTCTGATTATTCATCACGATGGACAAATCCAGACAGCGGAGAGTATCTATTATTCCACTTTCAAACCGTTCATTTTGAAAATGGTAAATAGCCAGATCATATCGAAACCGGAGATGTCGATCTACACAAATGGAATCATGGGAATGTTCAAAGGTACGTATTTCTGCCGAAAATTTCTCTAATAGATGATCTATTAAAAAACCATGCTGGTTGGCTGATTTCATAATTGTTACTACGCCGGATAATATTTCCGTAGGGTGATCCTCAAGGAAGGCAATGTAGTCAGCGAGAACACTTGTATTTCCCATGAGCATGTCTAATGTATACATGTTTGCGTTAGCCCACAGATTGAATTTTTCGACCTCTTCTTGTCCAGAATCGTCTAGAATTCCGTTAATAAACTATCTTCATTCGTTAGTTGCTGATATTATTTTTTTAAAGAGGTGACGAGAATGCCATTGATCGGTCAACGAATCAAAGAGCTGCGGAAAAAGAAAAAATGGACGCAGCAGGAATTGGCTGCTCGTGTAAACGTCTCAGCACAAGTCATTTCTAACTGGGAGAGAGCTTACACGAATCCCAATCATGATGATATTTATCGACTCGCGAAATCCTTAGACGTTTCTGCTGACTACATGCTATTTGGCAACAAGCATACGAAGCTTGTTAAGGAAGCTTCTAGTCCCTATTCCGATTTTGAAGCCTTATATTTATCCGAATTAGAACAACTGTCAGAAGAAGATAGAAAAAAGGTGCTGGAACACATCCGTTACCTGCGCTATCTGGCAAATCAACAACAGGATCACGACAAATAGCTCGCATGTTATGTGCGGGCTTTTTTATTTTCAAAGGATGCCCTAGGCTTATTCCTCCTCTTTTTATCGTTGCTATTCCATAAGACCTGCTTGATACTCCTGATAAACAAACACAAATAAAAATTCAGAAAAGTTTAACAAAAATAAATTCATTTCATTATGACTAAATACAAATATCGACAAATTAGCCTATTTCAGGTTATATTATAAGCAATATAATTTCAAAAAGTATGATCATTTGCTATTTATTGAAATTATATGCATAGCACAATGCAAGATTTCGTTCTTTCATCTGAGCATAGGAGGGATACCACATAAGATAACAGCCTTCATATAGACAAAAAAATCGCTTACGATCTCCCTTGAGTCAAAATCTAAATGGTTGATGTATAAATCACAAGATAGTTAGCAGTTCTTACTGGAGGTTTCGAAATGATCAAAAACATAAAGCCAGAAACAGAATTTTTACTTCCATACGAATATAATGTAGAGACATTTTTCAATAAGACAGCCCTCCTTCAAAAACAGCTTCAGGCTATGAATCATCTAAATCCGAAATTTTCTGCCCAAACCTTTCATTATAAGGAAGATCTAGAAAAAAGCTATATGCCGGAAACGGGAAAACATACAGAAGAGGTCTTTAATAGCCTTTCTGAAATGTTTGAAGGCAGTATTCGTCCGCACTCCCCCTATTCGCTCTTTAATATGGTGCCCTCACCCTTGTTAGATACTGTAGCGGCGACAACAATGACGCAATTATATAATTCCAATAGTTTAATGGATGCCTTTGGTGGCAAAACAATATTATTTGAACAACGCATAGCAAGAGCCATTGGCCGTTTAGTAGGCTGGGAGCAAGCACATGGGATTTCTTGCAATGGTGGGAAATTAACACTTTTCTACGCGATTAAATCAGCCATTTCCAAAATTGCTCCTGAATCAAGACGTGAAGGGATTCCCAATGATCTCGTGGTCTTAACAAATGAAGGCGCACATTATTGTGTTGAGCATGTTTGTTCCATACTTGGTTTAGGAGCGGATCAATGCATCCGTATTGGTACTACAGAGGATTGGCGCATGGATGTAACGAAGCTAAAACAGGTTCTGCACGAGCAGCTCGCTAAAGGAAAGCGAATTGCCGCCGTTGTATGTTGCGGGGGAACCACGATTAACTTCGCTTGTGATGATACGAATGAGGTATATCAGTGTGTTGAGCAGGTATTTGCAGAAACGAAGCAAACCTATTTTCCCTATTTTCATTTAGATAGCGTTATTGGCTGGCTGTGGTTTACTTTTATGGGAGTAAGGGATAACGAATGGGAACAAAAAATCGAAAATGCTGAAATTCGCCGCAAAATTAAGCGCGTAGTAGAAAAGGTAAAAGGTGTTTCTCGATTTGATTCGTTTGGTGTCGATATGCACAAAAATGGTTTGTGCCCCTATTCAACAAGTTTTTTTGTTTCCAAAACGGATGAATGCTTTAACCATTTAAATGAAGGTTCCTATACCTATGGAGAATCCGACTATGAATTCGGTAACTTCCGCGCCTATCGCTATACCATCGAAAATTCTCGTCCTGCTAATGGGATCGCCGCCGCTTGGGTGGCAATGAACCGGTTAGGAAGAGTGGGATTTCAGGAATATTTAGTCCAGCTACATACGTTACATATGAAATTTAAGGATGCGCTTGAAAAAGTAAGCGGTATATCTGTCATTAATGATGCCTCTTTAGGATGGGAGCTTGTGTTTCAGATTGCCTTTAATCGGATTCGCTTACATTCCTCCCACTTCGATACAAGCCAAATTGCGAAAACATTCATTCAATACTGTTGGAATGAAACCAATAAAGGGCATGAGGTTCCATTAATTAGTATTGTACCAGAATTTAAAGTGAATCCAGACGATAGCATGAAGACTGCATTTTTACTTTATCCAATGTCATTATTTTCAGAGGATCATATCTCAGAGATTGTCAGTAAATTAGCCGCCTGCATCTATGAATTTGAAATGAAAGTGATTTCAGGAGAAATTGTAGTGGAAAATCGTCTCCTAGAAAAACCAATCCGTTAATTCTTTTATCAGGAAAGTTAAAAAAATGATCGGGAAAGGAGCTTTTACATGGCGAGAACCTACATCCAAACCCTGCCAGAGGATGCATTTAGCTTTATTGAGGAGCAATTACAAAGGCAAACACGCCCTGTTATTAACTTAGCCATCGGAAATCCAGATGGTTCCCCGAATCCAGAATTGATGGAAAAGCTGAAGGAATATATCTCAAATCCCAGTTATCATGGCTATGGTGATTTTACTCCAGACGTCGGGAAAAAGCTAAAAAAGGCGGCTGCCGCTTATTACGCACGCCGATTCAAAGTCAGCTTATGTGATGAAACAGAGGTTTTAGATGTATTGGGGACAAAAGAAGGAATTTATTATCTACTGTCTGCTCTATTAGATGAAGGAGACAGCGTCCTCGTCCCCTCCCCTTCTTACAGCGTTTATACGAATTGTTTACATTTAGTAGGCGGAGTTCCTATTTATTTTCCATGTGAAAAAGAAACCTTTATACCAGATTTATCACAGATCTCTCAGGAAGATTTGCAAAAAGCCAAGGTGATGGTCCTTTGCTCACCTGGGAATCCAACAGCAACTGTGTTATCAAAAGAGTTTTTGGCAGAAGCCATTGCTCTGGCAAAGGAATTTAATTTTGTGATCATCCATGATTTAGCCTATGCTGAAATCTCTTATGATGGTGTTGAGGTTCCTAGTATTCTTTCTTTACCGGGAGGCAGGGATGTCGCTGTTGAGCTATATAGCTTAAGTAAATCTTGCAATGTAGCAGGATGGCGTATTGGCTTTGCTGTAGGAAATAAACGCGTATTGCAGGGGCTGCGAACTATGAAATTCAATGTTGATTTTGGAATGTTCCTGCCCTTCCAATGTGTGGCCATAGATGCGCTGGAGCAGATGGAATACTACGCATCTGAGCAGACGAAACGCTATCAGGAGCGCATGGATTATTTTGTCCCAGAGCTGCAAAAGTTAGGCTGGGAGGTTAAAAAGTCACCTGCATCCTTCTTTCTTTGGACAAAGATTCCTCGCGAGTATGAAGAAATGGGCGATCGGAATTTCGTAAGCTATCTCTTAGACCAAGCAGGCATTCTCCTTTCACCCGGCAGTGGATTTGGTGCTGGCGGTGCAGGATATGTGCGTATTGCACTAGTTAAGGACATCGAGGTGCTACAGGAGGTAATTGCACGTCTGCAACAGCTAAAAGTAAGCGCAGCAACATAAGAAGGCTGACGAGTACGAGCACAGCACCACTTAGCTAGTCTTTGGCGTGGAAGGCTTTTTCAGCTTACATCCTAAAATTATTCATTTACACGGAGGCTCGATTTGTTTCGTTATTCCTTTTTAGTGTTAGCAGGAGCTTGTAGCATTGGGGTATTAGCCATATTTGTAAAGTTTGCCTACCAGATGGGCTTTACACTAGGCGAGGTAATTGGCAGCCAATATGTAACCGGCTGGCTCTTATTGCTTGTCCTAACCTTATTATTTTTTCGCCAGAGCGTTCCACTCAAAAAAGCGATTACGTTATTTTTTGCGGGTACATCAGCCAGCTTCACCGGCATTTGTTATTATGCTGCATTGCAAACCATCCCCGCTTCTATCGGCATTGTTTTGCTTTTTCAATTTGTCTGGATCGGCATCATTATTGAAGCCATCTCTACTAGGACCTTACCGTCAAAAGAAAAAATTATTTCTGTGCTATTCTTGCTAGCCGGTACTGCTCTTTCCGGCGGCTTACTGGAGCAATCCATTCAAAGTCTGGAAATAAGCGGTATCCTCCTTGGATTATTGTCTGCCGTCTCTTTTGCTTGTTATCTGTTTGTAAGCGGAAAAGTAGCCGTGGAGGTTCCGCCTTTTCCTCGAAGTGTATTCCTGATAGCTGGCGCATTAGTGCTTATACTCATCGTTTTCCCGCCAACCTTTCTCTACGACGGAGCGCTGGAAAAAGGTCTATGGAAATATGCATTAGCCTTAGGAACCTTTAGTATTGTGATTCCTTCAATTGCTTTTTCCATCGGGATTCCAAAAATCGGCTCGGGACTAGCTACGATTTTAGCGACAGCCGAATTACCCGTTACCGTTATTTTATCTGTGCTGATTTTAAAAGAAGCGGTCTCTGCATCGCAATGGATAGGCGTGGGCTTTATTTTTATCGGCATTGCCCTTCCACAGCTAGCTCACTTTACAGCTCGTGCCAGATCAAGCATGTAAGCCCACGCCTGGGACGAAAGCGAAAGCTGGTTATAAGACAGTCCCCCTTCTCATAGATAAGCATGCTTTATGCCTCTACGAGAAGGGGTTTTTCGGTTATAGAAGAATATGTCCGCCTTCAATATGCAAAGTTGTCCCCGTAACAAAATCATTGTGGAGCAAATACATCACTCCCTGTGCTACATCTACTGGTTGGCCGATCCGTTTGACTGGGAGCTTGCTTGCCACAGCTTCATACAAGCTATTTCGTGCTTCTTGAGACATTTTACTGCGTGATGGCGTATCAATGATACCTGGGGAGACGATATTCACGCGTACAGGTGATAATTCTAAGGCTAACGTTTGCCCTAGATTGGAAACCGCTGCGTTAACAGCTCCAAGGGTAGCCGATCCAACCATAGATTTATAGGCAACCACTCCGGAAAATAAGGTGATAGAACCATTTGTGGCTATGTGAGGTGTTCCATATTTAGCGGCGTAGTATTGCCCCCAAAATTTATGATCAAACAACTGCCGTGCTTGATCTACGTCCATTTCAAGAAATGAACCTCCAGAGGTTTCAGCAGCGGTAATGACTAAATGGTCAAGCGTACCTATCTGCTGGAAAAAGGATTGAACCTGCTTCTCTTGGGTAATATCCAGCGTATAGGTTGTTCCCTTACCGCCCAGCTTTGTTTTAGCCTTCTGCAGCTTCTCCTCAGAACGGCTGGCAATGACAACATCAGCTCCTTCTGCTTGCGCTAGCTTAGCCGTTTCTAATCCTATTCCAGAGCTTCCGCCAATAACCACAACTTTTTTACCTTTCAACATGCTGTCACTCCTCCTTTTCAAAACATTTTGTGTCCGAGATCATTGTAGTTCCAAACATTTCTGATTTGAAGAAGTGATATTTCATTCACAAAGTTACATTTTGGTAAGTTTTTGATGTAGCAAGGTATAGAAGCGTACTATTTTTTTTATGCAAAGTCTTTAGATAACAAAAAAGAACCCCAAAGGTCCTTTTTCTTAATAAAATGTATCGGATTTTACAGAGTTAATCCAAATCGCTTCAGCTCAATGAAAATGCCTTCTAATTGTTTTCCTTTATCCGTTAGCGTATATTCCACACGCGGAGGAACTTCTGGGTACACCTTTCTGACCACTATCCCTTGTATCTCCAGTTCCTTGAGACGAAGCGATAATGTTTTGGGACTAATGCCATCCGTTGATTTGATAAGATCGCTAAATCTCATCGTTCCCTGAATAAGCAGATCTCGAATGATTAAAAAAGTCCATTTCGTACCAATTATGTCGAGTGTTTTGGCAATGGGACAGATTTCTCCTGGCGTTCCCTTCGTTAGTACAATAGGCTCTACCATACTCTCGCATCTCCTCCTGTAACATGATTCGATTGATTTACTGCATCTTATCACATTAATATCCTTTCGTACCTATAGGCTAGAAATATTTACTTTCCAAAAGAAAGTAGGTGTATATGATGCTCCCTCTCTTGTTCATTCCTGTTTTTTCAACATACGAAACTGCATCGACTATCCATAGCAAAAAGCAACTGCTGTGCCGTAAGCAGTTGCTTTTCTTGTCAAACATGTTGGGTAAAAGCTACAACAAAGTGTTAGCCGCGATCACCAAAAGCATCACTCCACTTATGATGGTGCCGAATTGACCTAAGGTAAAAGAAGCAATCCGAACTGATGCTACTTTTTTTCCTAAGGCAACTCCTGCCCAGACCGTGATGAAGCTACCTATCGCCGCAGTTATGGAAATCGCATGCGGAGATAAGCCCATTAGCCCTGCACTTAACCCATTGGTAACAGCATTTGCAGCAAGGGCTATTCCCAAAATAAACGCTTCCCCCACACCAATTTCTCCTGATTTGTCTAAGTCCACCTCTTCAGGATTTTCCAGGATGCCCTTGATGCTTTTGGTGTTCGCTCTACCTTCGCTTGATACTGCCAAAGCCAGTTTTTTACCGGGAAATGCCAATAAGATAATCCGTACGCCAATGACGAATAATAACAGAGCCCCTATTAGAACGGGAAGTATTCCAGGTAATATAGCTGACAGGAGCTGACCGAAATAAATCCCAATTTCACTCAAAAGAAAGCATATACAAGCAATTACACAGTTGGAAAGAAAGCCGATGCGAATATTGCGTATTCCATACGATATTCCGACACCAAGATTATCGAGACTCGATGAAACAGCAAATCCTAGTATGAGAAGCCAATTCATTGTTAATTCCACTCCTAAACATTGTTTTTTGTATTGTATTAGGAATGTTGATAAAAAGTGCCATTTTGTTACATACCTGTTGATAAAAAATCAACACTGTTTGTTTCTTTTTGCTTTATAATAATATTCCATGCTTATCACGTTCACGAATAATCATGCTTTGACCTTTTGACACGCTCCAAAAAACAACTAGATTGCATCTAAAAGCTTGTATCTATTCAAATAACGTAACTCGTTTCTTTAATTGTTATTTTTTGTCACCCTCTCAATTATCGTTAGTAAACTACCTAAATGCGTTAGTTCTTGCTATTATTTGGGTAAAGAGGTGACAAGAATGCCAACGATCGGACTACGAATCAAAGCTCTACGAAAACAGAAGAAGTGGACGCAGCAGGAGTTGGCTGCACGTGTAAATGTTTCATCACAAGTGATTTCTAACTGGGAAAGATCCTATACAAATCCCAATCATGATGATATTTCCCGTCTAGCAGAAGCGCTGGAGGTATCTGCGGATTGCATTCTTTTTGACAACAGACGCCCCGGTCTAGTCAAAGAAACGGCCAGCCCTTATTCTGCATTTGAAGCACTATTTCTATCTGAATTGGATAAGCTTTCGGAAGAGGATAAACAAAAAGCACTAGAGCATGTCCGTTTTCTAGCATATCTAGCAGAACAAAAACAGAAAAATCATGACGAATAGGCTCGTAGACTAGATACGGGCCTTTTGCTTCACCAGTCGTTACTACGGGTCATACAAAATGCCCATGAGGATGTGTTATCCGTCTTTTGTTCCAGAATTTTCTGATATATAATAGGGATGTAAATTTTTATCGTACTGATAAGCTGTTACTTCTGGCTTATCATCTACCTCCGTGTGTTGCTAAAGCTAGGATTCGGAAAAAACGATACGAGTATGCGGCCACGGTTACTATTTCGTAACTGGTATTTCATTGGCTAAACTAACAGGAGCTAGAAAAACGGTTGGGGGCTGTGTAGTCGTAAGCATAACGCTTACCAACGTAAAAGGGTGGGCGCCGGCTAGGATTGGCATGGATCATTGCGGATTTTGTTTGACAAGTAACTGTTTGGAGCGTGAGAAAGGCGCCCATATGGTTTGGTTTCGATTTGCAGTGATGGTTCCGAAATTAAGATAGATTGTCTCGCCTCCTATGGTAGACTTGCAGTTTTTTGCCAACGCAGGAGTGCCTTCTAGATATCTTCTGCACAAAAGATTGGCATTCCTCTTGATTTGCTTGCTGGTTGCTGCCTCGTACTGGGCTTCATTTTTACCGCTTGAGTACGGCATCCACAGCTTCTTCCCGTTGACCGAAGCCGCACAAGATTGCGTGCATTCCTACAAACTAGACAAAGCAATAGCAAGCTAAATACGTGCTATAGGAACCGTAGACATTTGAACAGGCAACATTAGTGTTTATAGGATTTTATCCTTTTTTGCATATGGACAATATACTCATCTAGCTGTTGGCTCATCTCTAACACTGCGAGGCTTGAGAAAGTACCTTCTTTGCAAACAAGCTCGACTAATTTTTTCCTGAGATTCTCCGTATCCGTGTGGAGCTCATCCTCAGTCTGATAGCTGTGAATACGTTTCCCTGATAAGGGATTACTAGATTTGATAGGGGCAGAGAATTTCACATTCGTTCTAACCGTTCTTTTCCTATGGTAGAGTAGAACGTCCTCTACCTTTTTGATGTCTTTAATATCAACCTCCTCCTTTTTAGATCAAATGTCTTATTTACACTATAACCTATTATTCCAAAAAACCCATTTTGAAAAATACTGTAAAAATAACCTATTTTACCCATTTTTTAACATAAAAAATTTTTTACCGATATATTCCTAGAACTCTTCTTTGGTTACATACAAAAAAAAAAAAAAGCACCCTTCCTGATAGAAGGTGTGCTTTGTAGAAATAGGTCAATGGATATTTTTTATCCACCAATCCCATGATCGTATTGAATCACTCTATCTTTTGCCATTGCTTCTGCTACTGTCACCTGACTACACAACCCAAAGATCATTACCAGCGAAAGCAAAAAGACTTTCATCATTCCTTACCTCCTCCATAATTTTTTTGTACTCTTGTTCCTGTTGCTCTGTTGCGTGGTATCTATGTGCTTCAAAAAGTGTTACGCAGCGTATAAAATTCTTGTGATCGTTCGTAGCTGTAGATAAAGTGAGACATCGTAGAGTTTCGACTATTCCACTATGGAAACGTTCATTTTTGAACTGGTAAATCGCTAACTGATACCTGAACCGCAGATGACGTTCGACATTAATCGTGTCTTTGTATCCATCGAAGCAGCTTATCTCTATTGAAAATTTCTCTATGATGCTATCTATTGTAAAATGATATTTATTTGCAGATTCAACAATGGTCACTAGACCGGCAAGAAGCTCCGTTGGGTTTACCTCCAGAAAAGCAATATAATCTGGAAGAATATCTAATTGTCCCATGAGCAGGTCAAAGGTATATCTGTTTGCGCGGGCCCATAAGCGGAACTTCTGTACCTCCTTTTGACCCACTTCATCAAGATTATCAAACCAGCCTAAATCAGCATAACCAGCAGCGTACTCATTTGCTTTTTTGTATAAGCCTTGCTTTTCTAAAGCTTCTGACTTTAATAAATAGGCTTGTCCATAATAAACAACCAAATGTCGCTCTGTTTTAAGAGGCTCACCTTTTCTATTATTTTTCTGCTTATTTCGTTCATTTTCGTATACTAAGGTAGCTAATTCTCTTAGTTCATCTGCATATTTCTCTACTTCTTTCCATTTATGCAAAGTAAAGCTCACATTGGCTAGATGCAATAACGCATCTAATTGGTGACCTTCCGAGAGCCGCCTTCGAAACGGTTCGAAACGAATAACAGCTTTCCCATTCTCCTCGGCATTGTTTCCAAGTAAGGCTCGAAATAAACGATATTGACTGATAACTGCCCTTTCTGAATGGCTATTTTTTTCGTTATCAACCACCAACTGGTAAAAATAAGCGGATTCCTTCTGTTTTCCCTTATAGAAAAGCTGTTCTGCTACAGCAAAGAGAACCTCGATGTTTTTAGGGTCCTCCAACAATTGCGGGATTACCATCTGTATACAGTCATGTCTCCCTAGCTCTGCACATTGCACCAGATAGGGTCTTACTCGTCGCTTTGAGACCTTCCCTCTTTGAAAGCATTCCTCTACATATAAATCGTACAGCCATCCGGTAGGTTCTCCAAAAGCTCGTCCAATCGCATTTAATTGATCAATAGTTAATGCCCGAATAGGGTTTCCTTTCAAGAACCCACTCAAGTGCCCGGCATTGATATTAGTCAATTCACTGAGTTTACTAAGCGTGTAGTTATATGATTTGATGCGATATTCAATTTCCGACCGTATCGATCGCACCATCACATGATTACTCCCGACCATGTAAACACTCCTTTTTAACGAAATATCAATATTTTACTATATTTTACATTTATTTCAGAGAATTCGCTACTAAAATCTCAAAAAATGTAAAATTTTATATTTTTCGACAAATGAAAGAAGACTTCCTTTCTGTGAGATCAGCTGATCACACCGCGAAGGAAGCCTTGATTTTATTGATGAAATGAGTTTTTTGGAATTACATCTTGCTGAATGCTTCTGTTAATACTGGTACAATTTGCTTCTTACGGGACACAACACCTTTTAGAAGCACTTTGTTATCTTCCAATGTCGCATTGAATGCCTGCTCGACAGCTTTTGCTGCTCGACCTACCGCAAGACCAACGGAATCATTATTTAGGATATCCGTTACAACAAATAGGAACATATCTAACCCTTTTTTCTCAATGATAGCAGTTAGATGCGCTTCAATTTCAGCCTGATTAGCTAACACATCGTTTACATCAACTGCGTTTACCTGAGCGATTTCCACTTTGGAATTACCCATAGCAAACTCTTTTGAATCGAGAGAAATTAATTCGCTAATGGTTTTATCGCTAAGGTCTGCACCTGCTTTTAACATTTCCAAGCCAAAGCTTTGCAAATCAACGCCAGCAATCTCAGCTAGTTCATGAGCAGCTTTCACATCTTGTTCTGTGCAAGTTGGGGATTTAAGCAATAGAGTGTCAGAAATGATTGCGGAAAGCATAAGACCAGCAATCGTTTTCGTTACCTCTACACCGTTTTCTTTATACATTTTATTTAAAATAGTAGTCGTGCATCCAACCGGCTCAGCACGGAAATACAATGGGTGGTTTGTCTCAAAGTTAGCGATACGGTGATGATCAATAACCTCAACCACGCGAACCTGATCGATGTCGTTGGCACTTTGTTGACGCTCATTGTGGTCTACTAGGATTACATCTTGAGCTTCTGTCGCTACTGTTTCTACTAAGCGAGGAGCCTCCACATTAAAGTATTTGAGCACAAATTCTGTTTCTCCGTTCATGTTTCCTAAACGAACAGGCTCCACGTTTGCTCCTACTTTTGTTTTTAAATCTGCATAAATCAAAGCTGAACAAATCGTATCTGTGTCTGGGTTTTTATGTCCAAAAATTAGTGTTTTTTCCATAATCGTTCTCCTTATTCGGTGTTTTAGATAAAATTATCATAGCATAGGAGTTATGATCCTCTCCATTTTCATTATAAATATAAAATACATGTTTTTGAATCCTTCTGTAAAACTTTACACTTTTATTCCAATTTTTTTGGTGTGATATGTACAACTCCAATCCCATCCGAAACCTGAATCTCTGTTCCATATGGCTTTGATAGTTCTGCTACTCGTTTTACAATAGCTTCATTCCTGCTTAGCTTGGGAAACCCATTCTGATGGCGTTTTTTACCACATCCGAGTTCAATGGGGTGCAAGATGATTTCTTTTATTTGTCCATTCTCCATGCTCCATGAGGCGATGACCGACTCCATAACCTCAGGAATCGTCAGCAAGCCTTTTGTCCCTTGGTCGGTTTTCGAATCCATGGCCTGCATAATGGTCATATCATGCGGGAGTGAGTTAGCATCATAAAATTCCTGTGGTAAAACCTCCAGCGTTTCATCCTGAAAAATAAAATTGCTTAAGCTATAAAAAATCGGTCGATTTTGGTAAATCTCGATACCTCGCAGTGTATGGGGACCATGCCCGACTACCGCGTGGGCCCCTGCATCAATGAACCTGCGACAAGCGATCTCTACAAAATCAGCCGGAAGCTGTTTATTTGTCCCTTTCATTTCATGAGCGTGAAAGCTTACGATAACATAATCCGATTGACGTGAGGCATCATCAATGCTAGCCTCCAGGCGTTTCATATCCTGCTCATGCGGCATTGTGAGCAATTTCTCTTTTTCTCCTGCATAAAAAATAGCCGGATATCCATACATATCATAGCCAAATGGTAAAACTCCCTTTGGCAAGGGGGACAGAAATGCCTCTTCTACTAGCATTTCGTATAAAGCATTTACCTCAGTCTGACTAGCGATTCGTTTCAGCACCTCAAAATCAGCCTGCGAAACTAAATGTTTTTTCACATGCCTAAGTCCATTTACACCAGGACGACCTTTCCCGTCACGACGCTGTTCGGAAGCAAGATGGGTTTGATGAAAGGAGGAGGTCACTGAGATGAGCGCAGCTCGACCAGCAGGGGTATCCAAATAAGCAGGTCGACCTGCTTCAAACAGATTTGCCCCCATTCCTGCGTGCAATATTTCTGCCTCTCGCAAATATTTGTTGGTTAGTAGCAGGCCATCGTGACTAAAATCCATGGAGTGGTTATTGGCCGTTCCCACTAAATTAAAGCCGTATGCGACTAGGTCCTTTAATCGATCAGGAGTTGTTTGCACATGAGTACCGCCAGAAATCGCATTAGGGGTGCCCTCATTGTAAGAAACGTGCATCTCTAAGTTAGTCAGGCGCACATCTGCCTGACCAATCAGCTTTTCAATCTCCTGAAAGCTATGCTCCTGATAACTCGGCACCCGTCTTGTTTGAAGATAATCCCCTGTAGCTACGAAGGTCATGATAGAATTCACGAATACTTTCCCTCCCCATTAGCGCTATGAGATAATTTGACCTGCTCCTTACGTTTTACAAATAAAAGGAACAGACAACCACTAGTAGCATAAATAAAAGCATTCAGAAGTAGGACCTGATGAAATCCATTCGTTAGATTAGCTCCAGCAGCTTCAACGATGGCTCCTGTCACAAGCGGAGAAATCATTCCTGCCAACGTGACTAGTCCAGACATGACTCCCATGATTAAACCTGTACGCTCAGGTAACAGCGTACTTCCAATCACAGAAGCTAGACTGCCTGCTGTTGTCGTTAATCCTATTCCAAGACAAAAAAGGGCAATCAAAATGGTCGGAGATTGAAACAACGGAACCAAGCTAAATAGAATACCTCCTGTCAGAACAGAAATACCTCCGACTGTCACATAAGAACGGCGTATTAGCTTCGTTCTTTGAAACAAACGGTCTGCCAGCATACAAGCCAGTAGCGTGATTAGTCCAGAGAGTAAGCCGATCACGGCAATAGATGTGCTCATCTGAGTAGAGGTCAGCTTCATTACATTCACTAGATACGTTGGTAACCAAACCAAGACAAAGGTCACACCCCACATCTGTGCAAAGTAAAGTAGGAAGGAAAATAAGAAATCTTTTGATAATAGGGTGTGACGAACATCAGACCAATGCAATGAGGGGGCTTTCCTGACAGACTGGATTGTTGGAATTTGTACAGAATGGTTCTTTGAGGATACCGGATTTTTAGACACATCTATCTGATCTGGATGCTCCTTTCCACCTACCAGCCAGAAAATGATCCAGACGAAGCTTACAGCTCCCAGTGCAGCCCAAGCCCATCTCCATCCCCAGTGTTCTATAGACGATACCAAAGCAGGAGTAAACAAACTAGAACCAATGGACGCCCCCAGCGTTAACAAGGCAAAAATAAAACCTCGCCGCTCGGCTGGAAACCACTTGCTAAGATGACTAACAATAACTGGCCATGTAGGTCCTTCTCCGATTCCTAGCAAAACTCTCGCCATTATTAAGATAGGTAAGCTTGTAATGACAAGTGAGCCAGCCTGTACAACCGTCCAGCAAATCGCTAGGATCATCAGCATTTTTTTCGTGCCTATCCTGTCAGATATCCCCGCCCCAATGACACCAGCAATAGCAAAAAACCAGAAAAAACTGCTACCTACCATTCCCCATTCTGTTGGGCTAAGCGTCATCTCCTGAATAATTTGGGTAGCGGAATATCCAGCAATCGATTTATCCAGATAGTTAATCATGTATAAAACAAATAGAAACACTACCGTTACCCATGCCATCAGAGACTCCTCCTACACTTTTTCTCTGGTCCCTTCGTGCTGTTCAGGTTGTTGTGACTATTCCTTAGGCTTCATCAGAAAGAACGAAATGCTCAGCAAGTAAGGCTAAAAATAGCTTGCCGATCTGTAGCATCGAGCGTTCATCCACATCAAACATCGGATGATGGTGCGGATATGTAGCATTTATTTCACTATTCCCGCCTCCTACACCAATAAAATTACCTGACGTTTTTTGTAAATAATAAGCGAAGTCCTCCCCACCCATCTGTGGTGGAACACGGATCACTCGCTCATTCCCGACTAGCTGCTTCGCGATCGCCTCCACTCTCTTGGTCTCTACAGGATCATTCCAGACAGACGGATAGCCTCTGCGGTACGTAAATTGCGCGGTGGCGCCAGCGCCCTCAACCGTATGCTGGACGATCTTCTGCATAGCTTGTTCGATACCAGTACGGGTTTCCTCACTAAATGTTCGCACTGTTCCCAGAATCTGTGCAGTGTCTGGAATTACATTGTAAGTAGCGCCGCTTTGAAAGGAGCCTATCGTTAATACGGCCGGTTGCAGAGGATCTACACGTCTGCTTACCACTTGCTGCAAATTCAAAATAAGCTGGCTACCAATCACTATGGGGTCAATAGACTCATGAGGGCTTGCACCGTGTCCTCCTTTGCCCCGAATTTCAATTTGAAATTCATCGCCCGCGGCCAGCATATATCCTTCCTGTACGCCAATCACTCCCAGTGGTAGCCCTGAGAATACATGGGCCCCATAAATAACATCCACTCCATTCAGGCAGCCATCCTCTATCATCGAGATCGCTCCACCTGGGACTAATTCCTCAGCATGCTGAAAGATCAGAACCACTGTTCCACTAAATTCTTGCTCATACTCTTTTATGATCGTAGCTGTTCCCAACAAAGCCGCTGTATGGATATCATGACCACATGCATGCATGACTCCAGGGACCCTTGATTTATATTCCACCTGCTTCTCATCCTGAATCGGGAGCCCATCAAAATCGGCTCGAAACGCCACCGTTTTCCCTTGCTCTTCTGGGTTCTTCTGTTTTTTCCCATAAATCTTCGCAACAATTCCTCGGCCGCCAACCCCTTCTTGTACTTCAATACCAAGCTTTCTCAAATAAGCTGCAATTTTTCTCGGTGTCTCCACCTCTTGAAAAGACAGCTCCGGATACATATGAAAATCCCGGCGTAAGTCAACCATTTCTGAATACAGTTCTTCTAATTTGGTGCATGCCTGATGTAGCATCGGCTCTCCTCCTTTTTCTAAAAAATCTACTATATTTTATCAGAATTATCAGTCATTACCTATTGTACTTTCTGTATGAACGCATCGCAAGGAAAGAAGTAGCAATATAGTACGCGATACTTATTGTTTATTCCTTATAGGTACGATAGTCTTGAAATGACAAATCATAACCCTAGGAGGTACATCTATGAAAAAAATGGTAGTTGCCTTATTTGCCCTTATGCTTCTGTTAACTGCTTGTGACCCCCTCCGTTCTACCGAAAATGACCCTATTTCGCAACAGGACATGATTTCTCTTTTACAGCCTAAACTAGAAAAAGCCCCTACCTATGAAAAATTTACTCGCGTTTTTGCCAAAGAAGCAGTAGGAGGCGAAAAAATTGCAACCATCACAAAAGATGGTGTCGAAACAGAAAATACCGCCGCGGCTAAGGATATGATTGTGAAAAATCAAACTGAAGCCAAAGAGATGTACATCTTAAAACCGGACAAGTTCGCGAAAAGATATAAACAAATCGGAGAAGCAAAAGATGGTTTTAAAGAGTATCAAGCAATCGGAGAAATTAAAGCGATTGAAGTAACCTCGGACCTGCTAAAGGAAGCCAACATCCCGACCAAGGAATTTTATTTTCTTGCGGCTTGGGAAGAGAAAATGATCGTTAAGGAAGGCGACTATCTCGTATCGCCATTGGACTATTCAGAAGTATATCGCATCGCTAAACAAGAGTTTTTCGAGACCTATCGATTGAAGGAAAAGCAGTAAGGCAATATAGATCAACCAACCTCGTGTTCAAGGAGAAAAAAGGAGCCCGATCCAGCAAGATTAGGCTCCTTTTTTTATGTTTTGATTACGAACAGATCACTGGTACCCCCAGATCATGCATAGCAGAGTTCCAAAGACTGTAACAAGCGCTATAAATAATGCATAATAGAGATTGGTATAGATGGATATTTTGTCTCCTGTCTCACCTGTGTGCATAAAGACAACGAGCTGAACGGCAGCTTGAATGAACGCCGTTACAAGCAGAATCGTCATTCCAACCGCAAATGACATAGTAAAGAAATAAACGGTCAGGGCCAATGCAGTAAGAATCAGCGAGAAACCAAAGCCGATTACCTGTTTGCGAGGGAATAATTCTCTCATGTTACCATCATTCCTTTCAGATAGACGAAGCTAAAAATAAAGATCCACACAACGTCTAAGAAATGCCAGTACAGTGAGAAAATGAATGATTTATTCGCTGTTTGAGGAGTCAATCCTCGCTTCCTAACCTGCATGATGATATAGAAGC
The DNA here is from genome assembly GCF_026891775.1 of Brevibacillus halotolerans. Lineage (NCBI taxonomy): Bacteria > Bacillati > Bacillota > Bacilli > Caryophanales > Paenibacillaceae > Brevibacillus > Brevibacillus halotolerans. Next base: position 186,849 of record NZ_JAPTNK010000005.1, on the reverse strand, counting down.
CCCAAATTAATCCAAAGGAAACGTGGGCTCCATGGGTTCCCAATGTTGTTAACAGAATCGCTGTAAATGCGCTAGTTTGCAAGCCCGCACCAATGTGGTCGTAATGAAGAAACTCATAGATTTCGACACCTAAAAATCCAAGCCCAAGCAGCAATGTGATCGCAAAGAATGTAAGCATTGCTTTTTTGTTGCCGATACGCATGGCATGAATGCCAAGGCCAATGATAAAGCTACTTGTTAAAAGCAGAATCGTTTCAACCAGCACAGGAGTAATTTCGAAAATTTCGGCTCCAGTAGGTCCGTTTCCAGTACGATCGACCAGGGTGAAATAAGAAGCAAACAGCGTTCCAAACAGTACAATCTCAGCCCCCAGGAAAATCCAAAATCCTAGAATGTTTAAGGAGTTTTGTTCTGTACTGTACTCAAGCGGTAGCAAGTGATCTATTTTCATTTCATTGCACCTCGCAATCTATTTTCGGTCTCTTCTATTTCTTCAACCGAGATGTAATAACCGTCGTCCTGCTCAAATGATCGGTGAGTCAGGCAAATAAAAATTCCAATGGTTGCAAGGATTACAACATTCCACATAGAAAATACAAAGGCAAAGCCCCATACAAAAAAGATACAGCTCAAAAGAAACGGGGCACCGCTGTTATTTGGCATATGAATCTTTTTATAGGTACCCTGAAACAGGGGATGGCCTTTTTTCTTAGCATCCCAGAATGCTTCTATTGACTGAGCTTGCGGTGTAATAGCAAAGTTATACGCTGGTACGGGATTATGAGTTGCCCATTCAAGAGAACGTGCATCCCATGGGTCGGCCTCTATATTTCTTGGAGCAAAGCGAATACTCCAGTACATGTTATAAACAAGTAGCACAAAGCCCACTAGCAACAAGTGCTCCAATGAACGAAATAAAGTTCAAGGGCCCAAAGCCTGTTGATTCAGAATAGGTGTACATACGTCGAGCCTGTCCGTCTAAACCAGAGAGAAACATCGGGAAAAATGCTACGTTAAAGCTAATGGCAATAACCCAGTACGCCCACTTGCCAATTCTTTCATTCAGCATAAAACCAAACATTTTTGGCCACCAGTAAGTAAGGCCAGCAATCATGGCAAATACAACACCAGGTATGATGACATAATGGAAGTGAGCTACTAAAAACATCGTATTATGATATTGGTAGTCAGCTGCTGACATTCCAAGCATAACCCCAGTTACCCCGCCAATTAAGAAAATCGGAATAAAGCCTAAAGAATAAAGCATCGGAACAGTGAAAACAATTTTGCCCCTCCAAAGAGTGAACAGCCAGTTAAATATTTTAATCCCCGTAGGAACAGCTATGGCCATTGTTGTAATGGAGAAGATACTGTTTGTTAACGCTCCCTGTCCCATTGTGAAGAAATGGTGTGTCCAAACTAAAAAGGAGAGCAGAGAAATGATCACCATAGAAGCAACCATTGATTTATAACCATACAGATTGCGGCGTGCAAAGGTTGAAATAATCTCACTATATACACCGAAAGCAGGAAGCACTAAGATATAAACTTCAGGATGTCCCCACACCCAAAATAAATTCGCCCAAAGCATATCCATACCGCCATTCGTCGATGCGAAGAAGTGTGTTCCGAATAGCCGATCCATCGTCATCATGATCAATGCCACTGTTAATACAGGAAATGCAAAAACTACGATTACGTTCGTGACGAGAGCAGACCATGTAAACATAGGCATTTTCATCAGTGTTATACCAGGTGCTCTCATTTTAAGAATCGTAGCGATAAAGTTAATACCGGATATCAAGGTACCAAGTCCAGAGATTTGGAGAGCTAGCGCATAATAGTTGGTACCGACCGATGGACTAAATTCATTGCCTGCCAGCGGGAAATAAGCAGACCAGCCTGCATCCGGGGAACCTCCAATGACAAACGAAATGTTAAATAGCATCGCACCCATAAAAAACAACCAAAAGCTTAGTGCATTCAACCTTGGGAACGCTACATCACGAGCCCCGATTTGCAAAGGGACGACAAAGTTCATTAATGCATAAATGAATGGCATTGCCATAAAGATGAGCATCACAGTCCCATGTGTTGTAAATATTTCATTATAGTGCTGAGCATCGAGCAAGGTATTCTCTGGTACGGCTGTCTGAGCGCGCATCATGATCGCATCAGCGCCACCTCTAAATAGCATCAACAGAGCTGAGATGAGATACATAATCCCGATCCGTTTATGGTCCACCGTCGTTAACCACTCCCGCCAGAGATAGCCCCATTTTTTATAATAGGTCAGTGCTCCGATGATCCCAAGCATAGTCAGAATAATGGCAACCATCGATGCATAAATCGCAGGGCTGGGATGAGGAACGGCGAATTTCGTAAAGTAGTCCATACTATTGTGGCTCCTTTTTAAAATAATTGTCTTATGGGGAAAACGTAGGAAACTACTCGTCCCGAGCTGTACCATGATGGTGGTGATGCCCGCCATTTGCACCTTCTGGAGCTGCTCTAAACTCTAAATGTGTTCTTGTATAGGTGGATTGTCCAACATGCCCCGGCTCTAGCAATGTATTGAATTTTTGTTCCGTAAGAGGTTCAGCCGTTTTTTTCACCTCTTCCACCCATTTCGCATATTTCGCTTCCGTTATTGCCTCAACATTGAATATATTTTCAGCAAAGCCTTTTCCACTAAAATTTGCATTTCGTCCCATATAATCGCCTGGTACATCTGCGGCTAGATGTAAGGTTGTAACCATGTCTGCCATGGCATATTTTTGTCCTCCTAATTGCGGAACCCAAAAACTAGTAATCGGTCCATAAGAATAAAGCTTAAATTCAATAGGTCGGTTTATGGGGATACGCAGGTAATTGACCGTTTCGATATTTTCTTGTGGATAACTAAAATGCCACTTCCAATTGGAGCTTGAAGCATAAATAACTAACGGTTTTTTATCCTCATATCCCTGTGGTCTTGACTCCACAATATAATTGCTTTTCACAGAGATCACAGAAAGAATAATGACGATGAGTACTGGAATCCCCACGCAAACCATTTCTACAACCAGATTTCCTTCTATATAGGGAGGCTCATATTCTTCTTTTTGTTTAGAGGCCCGATATTTTGTGACCATAAATACGAAAAGAGCAATAACTACAACAACAATAAACGACATCGTCCAAATGGAGATCATAATTACGTCGGCTTGAGTTTGAGCTTGAGGTCCTTTTGGGTCTAAAACCAGTAGTCTGTCACCACAGCCCGTAAGTAATGAAAACGCAGCGAAAATGAAAGTATAAAGAGCCCATTTCATTTTTTTATCGAATACCCCTTTCCTGTTGATTTTTAAAATTGATAACCACCAATCCACATTCCTATCCTAATGAACGAACCCTAAAAAGTCGCCATCCAATCTGAAATCATTTCCCTCATCCATGTTCAATACTTTGCAACAATACCGACAAGAAATAGTCACAAAATTAACCTTTAACGTTACTAACGCTTACTTCACAACACAATAACAAGACAAAGAAGCCTCAAAGATAGACAGAGGAGAGCTCTCGTCAATCTTTGAGACTTGTTTTTTAAAGCTATATGATCCTTTTGATAACGATAGTCTGACCACCGCCATGTAGCGCCACAACGGGTGCCAGAAGAAGCAGACGTTCAAAAAATGAAGTATCCTACCGTTTAGGAGCCGGTTTACTACTAGAATCGGATAGAGGTTGACGTAAACGCTCGCCATATCCGTTTACCCAGAGTAGCTCCAATTGCTCGTATTCTTCCTTGGAAAGAGGAGTAGTCTTTGAAGCTAGCGCAAACTCTCTTAGTTGCTCCTCACTCGTCATATTCGGTATTACAGAGAGAACAGAGGAGTGATAGAGCGAAAACTGGATCGCCAACTGTCCCAATGTACGCTTTTCAGAATCAAATATCCCTTTAGCCTTTACTTCATTCACTACCTCATTGCCCGCTCTCATCCACTCCACAGGACGATGGGCTCTGTGGTCTGATTTACTGAAATGCTGATTAGGTTCATACGTACCATCCAACAGTCCGGAGGCATGCGGGATGCGTATGATTAATGCTCGTGCCTCTTCTGCTGCTACCTGTAATAGATCCCTAGCCGGCTCCTGCTCGACTATATTGTTGATGACCTGCACCGCTTCATACCCTCTTTTCCATGCCTCCAAGGATTCATTTTTCCAGCCTAGATCGGGTCCCATCGCCGCTCCATAATGACGAATTTTCCCTTGAGCTTTTAATTGTTCCAGAGCTTCTATGATCTCATCGTTTTGGATGGCCTCCATCCGAGGATTGTGAAGTTGGTAATAATCAATATAATCTGTATGAAGCCGTTTCAAGCTCTGTTCACAGGCTAGCATAATATGCTTTGTAGACCAGTTTTGGGGAAGCTCTGCGTGCCCTTTTCTCTCCCCCCTGTTTTGGTAGATATCATATCCAAATTTCGTAGCTATAAATATCCTATCACGCACATTCCCTAATGTCTTTGCAATGATTTCCTCACCATAGCCATCGCCATAGACATCCGCCGTATCAAAAAAGGTGATTCCATAATCGTGGTAGGCAGACTGGAGAAGTCTCTCTCCCACACCTCGATCGGTTACACCCCACCATTTGGTTGCTACCGTCCATACCCCAAAGCCAATCTCAGATACTAGAGAATCTGTACCCGGAAACTTGCGATATTTCATAATCTTCTCTCCTCTCAGCATGCCTGATAATTGTAAGAATAGGTATAATATGTTTTAGTAACATAAAGAGCTATTTTTTCATTATAAAAACGTATGATCTGAAAGGAACCGTCCAGTCCCAGCCTATTATGACCATCCACACGCCTAAATGACTTGAAAGGAAGTGAAATCTTGTATGGAATGGCAACCCAATCGTAAAAGTCGAATCCCTATATATAAGCAAATTTCACAATATCTTGAACAACGTATTACGAATGGAGAATATCCTTCAGGTACAATCCTTCCTTCCGAACGTTTACTTTCCAAGGAATTAGATGTAAATCGTTCGACCATTGTAGCTGCTTATGAAGAATTGCGTGCCTCCGGTATTGTGGAAAGCTTACGGGGAAAAGGGACGATTGTAAGCCGGGATATCTGGGGAGCATCTCGCAAGCGCATTCCAAACTGGGAGAAACTGATTGAAACAGGGTCATTTCTTCCAAACACAGCAATGATGCGTTCGATACGAAAAGAGACTTTTGGTCTTGATTTGATCGATCTGGCAAGCGGGGAGCTATCACCTGATTTATCTGCTTCCTCCTATTTTCAAAGCATCATGTCCAATGAAACTTTCACTTATCACGTAGGTTACGACCATCCACAGGGTAACCTGAAGCTACGTGAAACCATCGCTTTACACTTAAAGGAATCGCGGAATATCTCTGCAACACCATCATCTATATTAATTACTTCCGGGGCCCAGCAAGCTCTATACCTGATTGTTCAGTGCTTATTGCAACCAGGCGATGCAGTTGCAATTGAAGACCCCTCCTATTGTTATTCTTTGCCGTTATTTAGATCAGCAGGACTAAGAACCTTCCTACTGCCTGTTGATGATAGCGGGATTAATCCAGATGATATTGTAGAGTTACATAAACAGCATCGTATAAAGATGGTCTTTCTTAACCCCAATTTTCAAAATCCGAATGGGTCATATTTAAGCGTAGAGCGTCGAAAGCGGGTTCTAGAAATCTCCTCTGACTTAGGCATACCGATCATTGAGGATGATCCATACAGTCTAACAGCCTTTGATAACACACAAGCTACAACACTAAAATCGCTTGATGAAAATGGTACGGTTCTCTATGTCAGTTCTCTAAGCAAAATTGTTGCATCTGGTCTGCGCATTGGCTGGATATTTGGCCCGCAAACGGTTATTGAACGTTTAGCAGACGCCAAACAGCAAATCGATTTTGGACATAGTATTATACCGGAATGGCTTGCAACCAAGTTTTTATCGTCTGAGGATTTCCCCGCCCATTTACACAAGCTTCAAAACTCACTCGCGATTAATAAGGATAAAATGACGTTTTCCTTATATGATCAGCTTGAGGATCAGGTAGAGTTTCTGGCACCTGAGGGCGGGATTCACATTTGGTGCAGAATAAAGGAGAATGTTAACGAGCAGCAATTAGTCAAGGAAGCTATCAGACAAGGGATTGTGTATGTTCCAGGAAGTGTATTCGGTACACAAAAGGGCTATGTTCGCTTTACTTTTGGTCGCGTGATGGATGACCAGATTCATGAAGCTATCTCTCGTTTTTCAACCGCCTTACGTAATGTCAAAAAAAGTACATAATAGATTCGTTCCCATCTGCTTACTTCCATACAGATGATTACTTTGTATGTATTCACGCTGTCTTAGCATTCGTACATACACACAAAAAAGCAGTCGGGGGAGAGAATTAATCCTTCCCCGACTGCTCTGTCTTAGATAGAGATTTCGAATGCTTTCACATAAACGGCCGTACCCGTAATCTCAACATCATACGTTTCATGATGTTTACGAATGGTTACCTCTACCCTACCGTCCTTTTGGATTTCCTGACCTTGTTCGATCATGAGACGTAGTTTTATATCAAAATCATCGCTTATATATTGAGCATAATAGGCTCCCATCACGCCTGAAGCCGTGCCTGTCACAGGGTCCTCCCTTGTACCTGAAAACGGCGAGGAGAAATGGCGTCCATGCATGTGTGCTTGAGAATCATACGTTTCCAGACAAAATGGATGAACAGATGCTTTTGGCATTTCCTGTAACACACCTGGAAAGCGTGCATTAGCAGGCTTCATTTTTGTAAAGGCACTCAGCTTTTTTATAGGTACTAGCAGGGTCCAAATACCTGTACTTCCGTATTTGATCGGTAAATCAGATTCGATATCGTCGATTGTAAGACCGATTGAGTCTGCTAGCTCCTCCTGAGACCCTGTAAAATCCTCAAACTGCGGAGCTGCCTGCTTCATCGTAATATACCGTTCATCATCTGTGCCCATCTCCATTTTTATTGGTAATATTCCTGCTTTTGTTTCAATGGTTAGATGATTTTTATCCCCTAATTGTCCTGTAGACTTTAGCGCATAAATCGTAGCAATGGTTGCGTGACCACAGAGATTATTTTCATGTCCTGGTGTAAAATAACGAATTCTAAGGTCAGCTACGTCTGAAGCAAGTACAAAAGCCGTTTCATTAAACCCTACCTTTTGTGCTACCTCTTGCATTTCTTTTTCCGTCAGTTCATTACCTGTAAAGACTACACCTGCTGGATTTCCTTTATCAGGTTGCGTGCTAAAGGCATCATAGTGATAAACCTGTATTGTCTTCATTGTAACAGCTCCTCAGGAATCAGTAAGAAAATATCTATTCCTGATTCTAACACGGCTCTCTTTTTTATAATAGGATGAAAAATGAAAACCCTTGTACGCGCATAAGCCCGATGGACAAGGGTTTTTGTTACATGCCATCAATAGCAACAAGGGGCCTTCCCGGCGCCCAATAAAAATCTGTGCTATATTTCCAAGTTGAAAATAGCAATCTCTGGTCTACTTCCCATACGAATTGGTAATCTTGTCGTCCCAATGCCTCGATTCACGTACAATTGCATCGTGTGATTCCCTTGGCGAAGCTGGTATAGACCCTCTTTATATTTTCGAGCTAAAGAAGGAGTGATCACAGGCCCCAGCAGAGGAATCTGCACTTGTCCGCCATGGCTATGCCCTGATAATTGCAGATCAACCGGATAGCTAACGATCCGATCAGCAACATCAGGCTCATGAACGAGACATATGACGAAACTCTCTGCAAGAGGTGCAGTAGAGCTGGACAATTGAGTGGATAAAGTCTGTTCTTTCTGATAAGTAAGCCGCTCTGTTTGATCAAGCCGTCCTAATGTCTCCTCTATCTTTGGTTTGCCAAGTAAAAAGTCATCTAAGCCAGCGATGGTAATCGCTTTTTTATTTGCCAACGCAATCGTTTTCACATCATTGACAAGTAAATCAAAGTTAGCTTGCTCCATCACTTGTCGGTAATATTTACTCCCACCACCGCCATGATCATGGTTTCCATACACTGCGAATTTACCAAGGGGAGCATTCAATTCTGCTAGAATGACTATCAATTCGTCCTTGCTTTCTTTAAAGCTCCTGACCCGATCCAAAAGATCACCTGTGAACACAATCAGATCAGGCTTCTGTTCATTAATGAGGGTAACAACCTCTTTTAATTGTGCTAGTGAAAAGTGGGGACCTACGTGTGTATCGCTAAATTGGACGATTGTAAGCCCCTGCTTCTTATCAAGCAATCTTGAAATTTCTAACTGATGACGAGTTATCACCACGGACTTGGGCTCCACGTATGCAGCGTATATCAAACCAGCTACGCCTAAGATGATTAGTATAAGTAAAATAGAGATGCTATATTTGACGATGGTTAGCGAAAGGATTTCTCCAAGCATATTCCCACCCCTTTCTCTATTACTCTACCAATCTTATGTTACACAGAGATGACAAAAGAACGAATCGCTTGCTACCCAAGCTCTTTCTACTCGGAACGAAGCCCTGCTGTCATTCACTGAGTGGAATAACGGCATCATGGATTACTTGCTCTAAACGTTTTTTGTGAGTAGCTGTTTCCTCTGTGCTCCACCCTAGCTTTTTAGCCATATAAGCAATAACTGGCTCCTTCCAATCTCTAACCCCTTGTATATGAAAATAAAGTTCTCCTGTACGACGAACAAAGAAGTCCTCTGGAGTCATTGCCATCTCTTCTTCTATCGCATACATAAGAGGGCCAAAAACCTGTGCAGGCAATCCCGCTTCCGCTCTTTCTGCCTCACATTCGCTTATTCGTGAGAAAATCTGAGATACATTTGACCCATAGCGAGCAACTAACTGCTCTGCTTCCCACTCAGATAGACCGATTGAGACACCTTCTTTTATCTTTTCCGTCTTGAATAACTCAAACTTGTCAGCTCCGCCTACGTCGCCGCCAGATAAACGAATTTTATCAGTTGTACAACATGGATAATTGCCTTGCCCGTCTGTTTTGAATTGCTCCACTAGTAGATCAACAATTCTCTCAGCCATTTTGCGATACCCTGTCAGCTTCCCGCCTGCAATTGTTAATAGACCTGATTCAGACAGAAAAATCTCGTCCTTACGCGAAAGCTCAGACGGGGATTTGCCATCCTCGTGTATCAATGGACGTAAGCCTGCCCAACTGGATTCTACATCTGCTCCTGTTAGTTTAAGCGATGGGAACATAAAATTAGCCGCACGAAGAATGTAGTCACGATCCTCTACAGTCATTTTGGGATTAGCAATGTCTCCCTGATAGTTCGTATCGGTTGTTCCTACGTAGGTCTTATTATCTCGGGGAATGGCAAACACCATGCGGCCATCGGGTGTGTCAAAATAAATCGCTTGGTTTAATGGAAATCTTTTTTTGTCTATGACAAGATGAACACCCTTTGTGATATGCAGTCTCTTCCCTTTTTTCGAGCCGTCAATTTCTCGAATGGTATCTACCCATGGACCCGCCGCATTAATGATTTTCTTAGCACGAATCGTAATTTTCTCACCACTGAACTGATCAATGGCCATCACTCCATATACCCTGCCATTCTCATACAACAAGTCCTCTGCTTTCATATAATTGATAGCTGTTGCTCCCCGTCGCACCGCTTCCTTCATTACTTCCATCGTAAGGCGAGCATCATCTGTCCGGTATTCTACGTAATAACCTCCACCTTTTAGCTTTTCCTTGGCTAGTAGCGGCTCTTTGGCCAGCGTCTGCTCCTTGTTGAGCATGATACGGCGCTCACTTTTTTTGACCCCTGCTAATGCGTCATAAACTCGTAAACCGATTGATGTAGCAAATTTACCATATGTTCCCCCTTCTATCATGGGAAGCAGCATCCATTCTGGCGTAGTGACATGGGGCGCATTTTCATACACGATTGCTCGTTCTCGTCCTACCTCGGCAACCAGCTTCAATTCTAGTTGTTTTAAATAACGCAAGCCTCCATGAACGAGCTTTGTCGAACGGCTAGAGGTCCCAGCAGCAAAATCCTGCATTTCAATCAAAACAGTATTGATCCCACGTACTTGTGCATCCAGTGCTATTCCAGCTCCCGTGATTCCGCCCCCGATCACCAGCAGATCATATTCCTGTGCCTGTATATCACGCAATATTTGTCTCTTAGATAAGCTTGAAAATGGCTTTGTCATCTCATTCACTCTCCTGTGCATAATAACGAACGTATTTTTTCGTCAGGTGAATAAAAAAAGACCACAACAAGATCCTTCTTATTTAAAAGGACCTGCTGTGGTCTACTCCAATTCTCCGACCGATATTAACTTGTTCCATTTGTTAATAAAAGTATAGCGTAGATTGCTACCTGCTTCAACCGATAGACGGTACTTGGAAGCCCATTGTTGCTTCTACTGCTTTTTTCCATCCACGATATAATTTCCTTCTCTCCTCTTCCCCCATCCGTACCTCAAAGCGCTGATCAATCTGCCAAACAGAGGCAATCTCCTCACGACTTTCCCAGAATCCAACAGCTAGACCAGCTAGATAAGCCGCTCCTAATGCTGTCGTTTCGCTATTAGTAGGTCGCTCTACTGGAACGCCAAGGATATCGCTTTGGAATTGCATCAAGAAATTATTTCTCACGGCCCCACCGTCTACACGCAAGGCTTTTAAAATAATCCCTGAATCCGCCTCCATGGCAGAAAGGACATCTTTTGTTTGATAAGCAAGCGATTCAAGAATGGCCCGGATAAAATGCTCCTTTTCAGTCCCGCGCGTCAACCCAAATACAGCTCCTCGCACGTCACTCTTCCAATAGGGTGTACCTAATCCAACAAAGGCTGGAACCATATATACCCCTTCTGTCGATTCTACTCGTTGTGCATATTGCTCACTTTCAGCCGCTGACTTTAACATCCGAAGCCCATCACGCAGCCATTGGATAGCCGAGCCAGCAACAAAAATACTGCCCTCTAGCGCATACTCGACTTTACCATCGATGCCCCATGCGAGGGTCGTTAGTAGTCCACTTTCCGATTTAACTGCCTTGTCTCCTGTGTTCATAAGCATGAAGCAGCCTGTTCCATAGGTGTTTTTTGCCATCCCCATCTCGTAGCATGCCTGCCCAAATAAAGCTGCCTGCTGATCTCCCGCCGCACCAGCAATAGGTACCTGTTCGCCAAAGAAATGATACGACGCTGTAAGCGCATACACTTCTGATGATGGTCGAACCTCAGGTAGCATGCACTTAGGAATATCGAGCATGGCTAATAACTCATCATCCCATTGTTGCTCATAGATATTATATAGCAGTGTTCGGGAAGCGTTCGAATAATCAGTCACATGACTATCCCCACCCGATAGGCGCCAAATCAGCCATGTATCAATGGTTCCAAACAGCAAGTCACCCTTCTCTGCCTTCTCACGGGCTCCTTCTACATGATCTAAAATCCATTTTAATTTCGTCCCTGAGAAGTAAGCATCGATCACTAAGCCTGTTTTATCCCGTACTAAATCTGAATAGCCCTGGGCCTTTAACTCTTCGCATATCTCGGATGTTTGACGGGATTGCCAAACAATCGCATTATATACTGGCTTGCCTGTATGCTTATCCCAAACAATCGTAGTTTCACGTTGATTCGTGATTCCAATAGCCGCTACTTCCTTCGGGCTAATATTAGAGGTGGATAGAACCTCTGCAATGACAGCTAAAATAGAACCCCATATTTCAAAGCCATTATGCTCTACCCACCCTGGCTGTGGAAAATGCTGCGGAAATTCTCGCTGTGCCATGGCAACAATCTGTCCTTGCTTATTAAACAGAATGGCACGTGAGCTAGATGTGCCTTGATCTAATGACAAAATATATTTTTTCTCCATATGAAACTCATCCCTTTTCCCTGTTATTGAAGTATTTTTTCTCTAGTCTAATCTAGTCTAAGCAAGAAATACGATTTTATAGAACAGCGCTGCCAATACTCCTCCTATAATGGGTCCGACAACCGGAATCCAAGCATAACTCCAGTTGGATGTTCCTTTCCCAGCAATCGGTAACAGAAAGTGGGCCAAACGTGGTCCTAAATCTCTTGCCGGGTTAATGGCATACCCTGTCGTGCCACCAAGGGATACCCCGATGCTAATGATTAAAAGTCCTACGACAAACGGATTTAATCCATCAACAAATTTATTCGCTCCAATCGCAAGAATACCAAAAACTAAAATAAAAGTACCTATGATTTCACTTAAAAGGTTCCCTAGCGTATTTGGAATGGCTGGATCAGTTGCAAAAACAGCCAGTTTCGCACCCTTGTCCTCCGTTTGCTTCCAGTGAGGCAGATAGTGTAGCCAAACAATCACGGCTCCTAAGAAGGCTCCGATCATTTGTGCCACGATATACAACGGTACGTCCGCCCATGCAAATCTGTCAATGGTGGCCAACGCAATCGTAAGGGCAGGATTCAGATGGGCACCACTTATTCCCCCAACAGCATACGCTCCCATCGTAACTGCCAACCCCCAGCCAATCGTGATGACAATCCATCCTGAATGCTGAGCTTTTGATTTATTAAGGACAACCCCTCCTACAACACCGCCCCCCAAAATAATTAAAAGCATAGTCCCAACTAATTCACCTACAAATGGCGACATTCTCTGTATCCCCCTTTATGCTTGACAGACAACAAAAAAACCCACAGGAAACAATCCCTATTATACGATAGGGAAGCCTCTGTGGGTCTCCGATTCTCCGTCACCTGATTAACTTTATAACCCATTTAAGCAAACAAAAGATAATTCTGTCAACAATGAATTGTCAGGGAATCGTAAAAGTTTTATTTATTCTCATAATGGTGCCAAATCTCTTTTCGCGATGTTGTTACCGCAACAGCCCCACCACTAAAGGCACACTCAGCATCCTCCACAGTTCTGATTAACCCACCCGCAAGCACAGGAATTTTCACACGCTCATATACCTCGGCAATAATATGCGGCATAATGCCAGGTAATACCTCGATATAATCAGGCTGTGTCTGTTCCAAAAGACGGTAGCTTGTTTCAAGCGCTGTAGTGTCCAGCAAAAATAATCGTTGGATTGCTAGGACTTTATTTTTCTTGGCGGTTAATACGGCACTCTTGCGCGTGGAAATCACACCGGCTGGTCGAATTTCCTGACATAAAAATTCAGTTGCATATTCATCATTTCGTAAGCCATGGATAAGATCAACATGTACAAGCATTTTTTTATGATGCTTTTTCGACATCTGAACGATATGCTTTAATTGCCCCACATGGCTATCCAACAATACTAAATATTCAAAACGACTTTTAAGCAGTGCCTCGAAATCCTTCATCTGCCGAACTGCCGGCAACACTTTCTGATGTAAAAAATCCATGTAAACACTTCACATCCTGTATCAAAAACTATCATGCATCATTGTAACAGGATTTTTCGATGATGCAACACTGGATTCACAGCACAACGCTTTCTCATTGCCTTTTACCGATTTCGCGATAAAAATCGTGTCTACATATGTACCATCAGGATATTTGACTTCTGCGATCTTCCTTCCTTCTTCTACAAACCCAAAGCTCTTGAGTAAACGAAGGGATCTTTCATTATGGGCAAATGCTTCACCCGAAAGCTTTTCAATTACAGGATGTGCCTCTGCCCACTCTAGCATGACTTCAAAAAAAAGACCGCCAATTCTTTGCCCCCGCCACTCTTCTTTAATTGTTAAAGCAATCATGCCTACATGCTGTACTCTCTTCGTTTCTCTTGGCGTGACGGTCATAATTCCTATTAAATCCTTCTCACATTCTGCGATAAAGGCCACTTTGTTAGGATCATTCCAGAAGGTATCAATACCAGCGGCGACTTGTTCATCATTTGCGATAAATTCATCTCCAGAGGTGAGCATAAAGGGATTGTCATGAAAGACTCGCTCGTAATGCTTGCGAATCCTCGAAGCATCCTTTGCTGTCGGTGAACGAAATGAAATAATACGATCCGTTTTGCTTTGTTTCAACACAGGTACGATCTGAGCCATAGCTATCTATCCTTTCTTTTCATCTGGTGTAACATATATTGAATCAGTGTAGCGTTCCTTGGTAGAAAATCCCCATTGAACATACTGTAATGCATGCCTGCACCTTGATATTCTCTATATGCCCCTTTTGTAAATTTTCCCCACATTTGCAAATCGGCAGGCTGTGCAATATTGGCCTCATCTGGCTCTGCCTGTACAAAGTGAATGTCCGCATGTACATGACCTACATGAGCCAACTGAAGGAAATAAGCAACATAAGCCCTCGTTTTCTTGAGAACCCGCTCTTTGACAACCTCATCACCATGACTAAAGTCTAAGATTTCTCTGATATTCTCTAGTTGCAGGAAGCGCTCGATCTCGTCCTCTTGCTCCTTGAGAGTCATTTTCATCTGTTCTGTTTTCATATAGGTGTCAAACATGATGATATCGGATACAGTGTGTCCCTTCTCTTCCATTGCTTTTGCCACTTCAAATGCAAGATTTCCACCGGCTGAATAACCTAGGAAAATGTACGGTCCTTCTGGCTCCGCATCCAAAATCTGTTGGACATATAGCTCGATGCGATTTTCCTGTTCTATATATTCGAATCCATAAAACGTAGCTTCCTGAGCTAGTAATTCCGCAATTCGTTTATAGATAAAGATGAAACCATTTATGGGAGGAAAACAAATCACTTTGAGATCACCGGCTCGATTTAATAGCGTCATATGATGGTTACTCTCCTCCATATAGACAGCAAAGGCCCGTTCAGCCATATATTCAATCGTTGGATTTTCATACAGTAATTTTAAGGGAATCTCAACGTTTAATTCTTGCGCCACCTGATTAATCATCTTGAGCATTTTTAGCGAATATCCGCCTAGCTCGAAGAAATTGTCCTTAATTCCGATCGGCTTAATTTCCAGAACATCCTCCCAGATGCTAACCAAGCTAGCTTCAAGAGACGTTCTGGGTGCTACATACTCTTGCTTAGAGCGCAGGCTGTTCTCTGGCTTAGGCAGAGCTTTTCGATCGATTTTCCCATTAGGAGTTAGCGGCATTTTTTCTATCTGTATAAAATACGTAGGAAGCATATAGTCAGGCAAAGAAACAGATAACGCTTTTCGTACATCTATGTCTCCTATGTCTTCTGTACCCACCAAATAGGCGTATAGCTCATTGATTCCATCCTTGTTTTGTCTAGCCACTACTACTGCTTCCTGCACAAAGCCAAGTAACAGCAGTTGCCCTTCAATCTCGCCCAATTCAATGCGATGCCCTCTAATTTTCACCTGATGATCCAGTCGTCCTCTATATTCAAGGGTGCCGTCTGCCAGCCATCTGGCCAGGTCGCCTGTCTTATACATGCGTTCCCCCGTTATATAAGGATTTTCGATAAAGCGCTCCTGCGTCAGCTCCCATCTGTTCAGATATCCTCTGGCAACGCCTGCGCCTGATACATACATTTCGCCTGGTACCCCGATTGGCAGCAGCTTTCTATCCTGATCCAAGACATAGATGGACAGAGTCGGAATCGGTTGGCCTATGTTGCTTACGTGCTGATGAAAATCCTCCTCGGTCAGCTCACGGAAAGTAGCATGGACTGTGATTTCAGTAATGCCATACATATTGATTAGTTTGGTCTGAGGATATTTTGCTTGCCAGGGCTGTAGCTGTCTTGGCGTTAAGGCTTCTCCGCCAAAAATGACGTACCTCAGATGTAATTTCTGATCAGCGGATTTTAGCTCTTCATTGATGAGTTGATAAAAAGCGGTGGGTGTTTGATTAAGTATCGTTACTTGCTCACGCTGTAATACTTGTAAAAAGGCCTTGGTATCTTGAGCCACCAGCTTAGGAACCACTACCAGCTTTGCTCCAAACAGCAGGGCTCCAAAAATTTCCCATACCGAAAAATCAAAGCTAAAGGAATGAAATAATGTCCAGACATCTTGATGGGTGAAGGAAAATAGCGGAGTGTCTGGAACGAATAAACGCACGACATGTCTGTGTTCAATCATGACCCCCTTGGGATGACCAGTCGTCCCTGATGTATAGATGATGTACGCTAGGGCTTGTGGGGAAATCTCAACAGACAGGTTTTCACTAGCATACGTTTGCAGGGTTTCATCATGGAAAGGAAGGATTGTTCCCACCGAATAGGTGGAAGCCGTTGCTTTGTGTCTATCGGTAAGCAGAAGCTTCGCCCCGCTATCTTCTAGCATATAAGTAATTCGATCCTGTGGATAAATCGGGTCAATAGGAAGGTAGGCTGCTCCCGCTTTTAAAATGCCAAGTATACCCACAATCATTTCTAGGGAACGTTCAACCATGATCCCAACGATATCGGTAGGCTGAACCTGACGATCTATCAGTGCTCTCGCTACCTGATTAGCACGTCTATTCAATTCCTCGTATGTCATACGCTGATCATCACATACCAAGGCTTCTCGTGCCGAATGCCTCTTGGCCTGCTCTTCGAATAGCTGAACAATTGTTTTGTCCTGCGGAAAACCGGACTGCGTTTGATTAAAACCAAAGACGAGCTGATGCTTTTCCTGCTCAGACAAGAATTCGATCTCCTGACTGGATTGTTTCGGATTTGACAGAGCCTGTTGAAGTAACCGTAGCATATGCTGAACAATTCGCTGAATGGTCCCCTCCAGATAGCATTCTGAATCGTAATGCAGCTCTAATTCCAGACTGTTTCCCCTATCCCGGAATAAAAAGAGCATGTTAGTCTGTATGGTATCAATCTCTTTCACGTCATGAACGCTATCAAGTAAAACGACGGTCTGTATATTCAACTGAGAAGAATCGTCTATCTCTGGATGTAGCATCCGTACGATTTCTGCAAAAGAAAGATTGGGATGCTGGTCTGCCTCCATGACTGTTTGTTTGATTTTTCCCGCCCATTCAGCAAAGCTGTCCTTCTTCGTCCCAACGGTTCGCAGAGCTAGAAGATGGTTGGCAGTCTCCTCCCTGCTTTTCAGATGAAAAGGTGGCATGCCAACTAGAATATCCTCACTGCCTGTATAATGGCTAAGCAACAGCTTCACACCGCTCACAAGTAAAACATACATTCCAAACGGTGATTCATTGCTGGTCGCTCTCACTTTTTCAGACAGGTCGGCAGGGAAAATCGCTTTATAGACACATCTAGTATTCTCCTTGCCTGTTCTGATTAAATCCTCTAAAAATCCACTCGCGACCACATTTCCTTGTAATTTGTCTAGCCAGTATTGCTGTTCCTCTTGCCATTTTCCAGTCGTCATTGTACCTGATTGACTCAATGTGTCGCGCATCTTTTTCTCTCCTTATCTGATCGAGTAGGGAGAGAGGTATCCCTCCCTTTTATATCAGAGAAAAATCTTAGCTATTAAAACGTAAACGTAAAGTCCTCCGTTATGGCACTCTCCATTTTTTTCGTGCGAAGGAAGGGAATCTCATGTATGAGCATGTCCTTGTTCGCTGTAACCATCCGAAGAAGCTCCACGTAGTTCTGTCCCATCTGCTCAATGGTGTCTCGTTTAAATAACGCTGTTCGGTACTCGAAGGTAAAATGAAACACGTCTCCTTGCTCTATCGCCTGCAAAGTAAGGTCGAATTTTGCTGTTTGATGAGTATACGGATAGGGTGTTAGCGTTAGTTCACCTACTTGGTCAGTTTGCCTATCTGTATTTTGAAGGACAAATACTGCATCAAAAAGAGGATTGCGGTTAGGAGCTCGCTCAACCTTTACCTTTTCGATTAGTTCCTCAAATTGATAGTCTTGGTTTTCAAAAGCCGCTAATGAAGTCATTTTGACCTCATCTACATAAGCTGCAAACGATTTACTCCCCGCCGGATGCATTCGTAGTACCAATGTATTAACAAACATTCCAATGATCCGTTGAAGATCGTCATCTCTCCTCCCCGCAATCGGTGATCCTATCAAGATTTCTTGCTGACCACTATATTGAGCGAGTAATAAGCTGTACGTCGAAAGTAGCAGCATAAAGGGTGTTGTTTTTGTTTCCTCTGCTACTTGGTGCACAAGACGAGATGTTTTTTGATCAAGGGGAATCAATACTTGATCACCTTCAAATGTGAGAGCTTCAGGACGCTTGTAATCAAGCGGAAGCTGTAGAACAGGAAGCTCTCCTGCTAGCTGCTGGAGCCAATATTCTTCCTGCTTCAAATAGGAGGAGGTTTGTTTCCAAGCCTGCTGCCATACAGCGTAATCCTTATACTGTAGTTGTAGCGCAGGTAGCTCTTCCCCTTGATACAGCCGTACAAATTCAGCCGTAAAGGTAGCCATGGAAACGGCATCTGAAATAATGTGATGAATGTCCACAAGTAAAAGGTGACGATCTGTCGCAAGCAAAATGAGAGCAACTCGAAGTAATGGCGGTGTCTCTAGATCAAACGGCTGAATAAATGCTTGAATCAGTGACTGGATATCCTGCTCTGTTGTGTTGTTATTTCTTAGATCTTCATATTGGATCGTAAAATCCGCCCTATCATGTACCCGTTGCATCGGTGCCCCGTGTACCATTTCAAAGGAGGTTCGCAATGTAGCATGCCTTTGAATCAAATGCTGCAAAGCCATTTCCATTCGATCGCGATCGACAGCTCCCTCCAACATCATTACAGTCGGAATATTGTAGCTTCGGGTAGCCTTGTCTAATTGATGAAGCAGGAACAATCTTTTTTGTGCAGAGGAAAGCGGATAATATTCGCTTTTTGGTGCAGGCTGAATCCTCATCTGCACGCTTTTCTCCATTTCAGGAAGAAGTTTTGCCAACGATGCTACTGTGGGATTTTGGAAGACTTTTTCAATTGGCAATAGAACATGCCACTCCTTATGGACCTTTGCGACCAGCATCATTACTTTTAAAGAATGCCCGCCCAATTCAAAAAAATCATCATAGATACTAATCGGACTGATTCCTAGTAGGTCCTGCCATATGATTGCCAATCTAGCTTCCAGCTCACTGCCTGGAGCCACATATGCTTGCCTGAGAAGCTCATTTCTGTCAGGAATGGTTAATGATTTTCGATCAATCTTGCCATTAGGTGTAAGAGGAATTTGATCGATCTGGCACATATGTGTAGGGATCATATATCTTGGTAAAAAAGCCGCTAGCTCCTCTTGTAACCTAGCAAACGACAATGCTTCATCCGAGACGAGATAAGCGCAAAGCTCTTGCTCCCCCTGAGAGTTTGTCCACACAAAAACCACGACTTCTCTGACATATTCAAGCTTCCTGATTTTCGCCTCTATCTCCCCTGTTTCGATACGGTATCCGCGTACCTTTACCTGATGGTCCAGACGCCCTAAAAACTCTACATTTCCATCTGGCAGCCATCTAGCTTTATCTCCGGTTTTATACATCATTTCACCAGGCACATACGGGTTTGGGACAAATTTTTGCAGAGTTAATTCCTGTTGCTTGTAATAGCCACGCGCTACACCAACCCCTCCTATGCACAATTCCCCAGCAATTCCTACGGGCAATAGTTGATTCTGTTGATTGACAATATAGTAGCTGGTATTTTGTAACGGCTTTCCAATGGGGACCTGACTTTTTCCATGTAACCAATCCGCTTCCTCTTCAAAATAGCTGGATTCAATACTTGCCTCCGTTACTCCGTAGGTATTTAGAATACGTATGGTTGATCCAAATTTCTGTAATAAATAAGTGAAATCATTCATCGACACAGTGTCTGCTCCAAGCAGGATTAGCTTCAGATCGGGAAGCTCCAAGCCCTCCTCTGCAACATATCGCATAATGGGTACAAATAGAGCTGGTGTTGTATCAACCAAGCTGATTTGATGCTTGCGCATAAATTCATATAAAGCGGGGGGATGAATCCGAATGTCTTCTGGACAAATAATGAGCTGACCGCCTGTAAGAAGCGCCTTTGCCATATCCCCAGCAAATACATCAAAGGAAAAGCTAGCCATTTGCAACAAACGACAAGGTGATTGCTTCAGATCGTATTCCTGCATCCAGGCATAGGCCGCATTTACGTAGCCTCGGTGTTCAATCATTACACCTTTAGGATTTCCGGTTGAGCCTGAGGTGTAAATCAGGTAGGCCATGTTATCGGGCTTAGTCACAGCGACTACATTAGAGTTATCTGGGTGATAATTCGATTCATCCTCGACATACACGATTTCTTTCGTAAATGCTTCCTTCTCTAGCTGAATATGCGCCTCTGTCGCTCTCGTTGTCAGTAAAATTATGGAATCGCTATCCCTGAGCAGGTAGTAAATTCGCTCGCTAGGATAACTAGGATCAATTGGCACATAAGCTCCACCTGCTTTTAATACCGCAAGCACGCTAACGAACATTTCAAGAGAACGATCCATGAGAATACCCACGATAGCCTCTGCCATCACGCCTTTTTCCCGCAACGTTCTTGCCAATTGATTCGCTTTCTTATTTAAGTCCCGATAGCTTATTGTTTGATCCTTCCACACGATGGCACATTCATTAGGTGTAGCTACCACCTGCTCCTCGAACAACTGCGTAAATGTTTTATCCTTTGGAAACGTCACTCTTGTATCATTGAAGCGTTCTAGCAGTTCCCGTTTTTCTTTTGGCGAGGTTAATTCTAGCTGATCTATCGGTTGATCTACGTTCTCAACAATCCCCTGCAACAGCGTAAGAAAATGCTCCATCAAACGTTTTACGTACTTTTTGGCATAGCGTTCTCTATTGTAAATAAAATGGAACTGCAAGCAATCCTCTGGAGTCACCTTTACGGTAAAGTCATAGTGTGTCTGTTCAAAATAAGTATGCAAATCCATTGTGTACCCTAGGGATTGGGTCGTTTGAGCGAGCCCCGCTACATCCAATGGGTAGTTCTGAAAAATAAACAGATGGTCAATTAGCCCTTGCTTAACTGGGCTTTGTGCTTGGATATCTGAGAAGGAACAATATTCATAGGCCTTAGCTTCAACAGCCTGCTCACTGACTATTTTCAACAGCTTCAAAAACGTACTCTGCTCATCCCAGCTTACCCGGATAGGATTGGTGTTGATGAATAAACCAATGATCTGTTCTACACCTTCCACCTCAGACGGTCTTCCAGAAACTGTCCTTCCGAATACAACATCTCGCTTGTCATTATATTTACCTAACAGGATACCCCATGCCGTTTGCAGGATAGCTCCTATCGTAGAATGATATTCCCGGGCGATACGTTGTAGCTGTGATGTGAGTGTTTTTTCGATGTACATGATCGTCTCAGCTTGCTCGTACCCTATACTCTTCTGTCTGTGATCAATTCTTGGCTCTATATCCTTTTCTTCCTTTTTCCAGCCTGTAACCATCATGTTCGGGAGAGGGGTAGGGTCTTCATATCCGTGAAGATACTGGCTCCAGAAACGAAGCGATTCCTCCTGATCCTGCTGTTCAATCCATCTCATATAGGTAGAAAACGGTACAGCCTCTTCGAAGTTCACCGGGGCGTTGTGGAGTACAGCACGGTAATGCTCCATCCATTCCTGTAGCATAATCTGCAAGCTCCATCCATCGAGTTGAATGTGATGGGTACTCACCAGAATATGATAAGAGTTGACAGATAACGTAACCACAGCTAAGCGCATCACATCTTGTGTAAGATCAAAACCACGTTCACGATCAGCCGTCCGCAGGTTTTGTAAATAGTGACGTTGTTCTTGCTCGTCTAAGTGAGTTACATCTGCCTGCAACACTGGAATATCTCGATTTTTCAGAACACATTGCACAGGAACTTCTCTTTTCGTATCACGATAAATCGTACGAAGAGCATCGTGGCGCTCCACTACACACTGTAGGCTAGTTGCTAGCAAATCAACGTCTACCCGCCCTTTTAGTGCCAGCTCCAATTGAATAAAAAAGGAGGAGGGCTGATTCATCGAGCTGTGAGCATACATCCATTCTTGAGATGGTGTTAAGGGATAGGCCTGTTCCATGCTCCCCATTGGAATATCCTCTTCTATTTGTTTTTGCAATAAAGAAAGCTCCTCTACTGGAAACGAGACTAAGGAAGCTGAAGCTTTTGGCAGTCGAGACTCTAGCTTTTGTTCCAATAAGGAAATTTCTCGTGCCGCATCCGATAGAATAGGGAATTGAAACAGGCGCTTCATTTCTAAGGACATACCCTTGGCACGAAGACGAGACATCACTTGTATGGCCTTAATAGAGTCTCCGCCCAGATAGAAAAAATGATCCCTCGCTCCTACTCTCTCCACTCGTAGCACATCTTCCCATATCGTTGCCAATAGCCTTTCTCTTTCATTTTTTGGCTCCATATAAACCTCATCTGTGCCAAGTGTGTCTGTACCTCGCTTAGGTAATGGAAGACTTTTGCGATCAACCTTGCCATTTGGTGTTAGCGGTATCTTCTGAAGAGGGATGAAATAAGCAGGGATCATATAAGTGGGTAATACATTTGCTAATTCCTCTCTCAACGCCCCAATCCGATACTCTCGCTCCGCCACAATATACGCACACAGCTCTTGCACTCCCGGCTCATTCTCAACCGCGACCACAACTGCTTCTTTTAAGCCGTCGATTTTGACTAGCTGCGCTTCTATTTCCTCTGGCTCGATACGATATCCCCGGATTTTCACCTGATGATCAATGCGTCCTAGATACTCCAATTGTCCATTAGGCATCCACCTAGCATAATCTCCTGTCTTGTACATCAGTTCACCTTTATTTGTAAAGGGATTCGCGACAAAACGACTTGCCGTCATCTCTGGTAGATTGAGATACCCTCTTGCCAAACCTACACCAGACACACATAGTTCGCCTGTCACTCCCACCGGCTGTTGCTCACCATGCGGACCAACGATATAAATTTGAACATTATCGACAGGCCGACCTATCGGGACAAATGGCATGCTAGCTGTATCACAGTCATAGTAGGTTACTTGAATGGTCGTCTCTGTAGGACCATATAAATTATGGAGGGAAATGCCATACGGTTGCAGAATGTCATGGAATTTGGCAACATGCTGGGCCTTGAGCGCTTCCCCGCTAGCAAATATCCGTCGGAGATTTTTGACCTGCTCTGCTATCCCTGTCTCCGTAAGATAGGTAAGGAAAATATGAAGCATAGAGGGGACAAAATGTATGATTGTTATGTGATGCTCTTGGATGGTCTGAATAATCATCGCTGGGTCTTTTTCTGCTCCAGGCTGTAACAAACAGACCTTGGCCCCTACAAAAGACCAGCCAAATAATTCATACACGGAGACATCAAATGTGTACGGTGTTTTTTGTAAAATCGTATCTTGCTCCGTAAGCGGATACCTTCTCTGCGACCAATCATTGCGACTGACAACAGATCGGTGTTCGATCATGACCCCTTTTGGGTTTCCTGTCGAGCCAGATGTGTAGATGATATACGCAAGATGATCTGCTTTTGCCAGTGGTTCTAGGTTTGCCCCATCCTCATCTGCATAAAGCTCGGATTGTATGACGAGCTCCTCCCCCTCAAATGGGAAATGCCCAGCAAAAGAAGGATGCACAAGCAATAAAGACGCCCTACTATCCTGTAGCATATACTGAATTCGTTCTGCCGGAAATTCAGGATCGATGGGTAAATAGGCCCCGCCTGCTTTCATAATGGCAAAAATACCGATTAGCATTTCTGGGGATCGTTCCGTAATGATGGCAACAGCCTGATCGGGTCCTACTCCTTTTTTTCTTAGTCTTCTTGCCAGACGGTTTGCCTGCTCATTTACTTCACGATAAGTGAGGTGCTTCTTCTCAAAAATCACTGCTATATGCTCAGGGGTCCTTTCAACCTGCTCCTCAAACAATTGATGCACCGTTTTGTCCAAGGGAAACGCATTTGTCGTGTCATGAAAGGATAGAAGTAGCTGTCTTTCCTGCTCGGATAGAAGCTGTAGTTCACCGATCTTTTTGCTAGGCTCTTTTACACCATCCTGTAACAGAAGCAAAAGCTGCTCTGCCACCCTCATTATTTCTGACTTATCAAACATTTCAATTTGATAATCCAAGGTAAGCATGATCTGTCCACTGTCCAGATTCTCTTTTACGTGTACATACAACGGGTAGCCAGCATGACCATTAAAGAGCCATTCCATGCTATATGTAAGCTGTCCCCTTTCTCCCCATTTCATCGGCTGATACTCCAGTACAATCGTAAAAAGCTCATCCATTCCTCGATGCTTCGTCCGTAATTCCTGCATGAGTAAATTATAAGGATACTTCTGATGGCGTAGGATAGAGACCTGTTTCTGAGTAATATGGCGGACATAGGCGGCAAAATCTAGCTGAGCATTCACCTGTGTGCGAAACGGCTGAGTGCTTACGAGCATGCCAAACATATTAGCATCCGTGCGGTTCGTCCGATTACCATAAAGCGTACCAAGCGTACTATCATCTGACAGGGTCACTTTCTGTACATAAATGGAAAGGACAGCCAAGAATAAGGCATTCACGCTGACCTGATATTTTTTACAAAAGGAATGAACCGATGCTTGAAGCTCCTCTGGAATAGAAACAGATTCTCTCTTTGCCAAGGTACTCGACTGATAGGTAGGCACTTGTTTGATTCCATTTACGTCCGGGAGACTGGAGAAAGCCTCCTGCCAAAAGCTCTTATCCTTCTGGAAGCGAACAGATGACTCATATTCCCTTTCACTGTCCAAATAAGAGAGATAGGAGGGTTGTCCTTTCAGCTCGATTGCCTCTCCTGCAAGCAAGCGAACATAGTTATCCATAAACTGATTGCAAAACATATCAATCGACACACCATCGGCAATCAAATGATGGAATTGGCAATACACCCACATTTGCTCATCATCAATCAAATGAATGGAAATATCGTACAAGTCAGAGTGGAACAACTCCATAGGGGTCTTTGCCTGATTTTCGGCCCATTCTACTACTTTATTGATCATTGACTTTGCTTCACACTCTTGTATGATCGATACATCGTCTTCAAGCTTAGCATGCGCTACCCTTTTGCTGTGATCCCTGACAGGAAACTGCCGCTCCTGATAATCTACTAGATATTGCCGTGGTTCTGCTTGTCCTTCATCTGTTAAACGGATTCGAAGGGCATCATGGGCATAAATAGCTACATTTATCGCCTGACAAAGCTTTGAATAATCAGAAGACTGCCCTGTGATTTTTATAAAACCTGCCATGATGTTAACCGCTGTGTCAGGATGCATCATTTCCGTATACCAAATTCTCTTTTGGGGATTCGATAGCGCATAGGTTTTTTGCATCAGCTTTCTCCCTTTTTTTGGTTTATTCACAAACAAACATTTATTCCCAGTAGAATTATAACAAAATTAGGAAAAGATGTTCCACGAAAATATTTTTTACAGTGGGGCGGGGGAGTAGAGAATTTGATAAATGAAGGATAGGGATAGGGATACAAGTAAAAACCCGAGCAACGGACATATGGTCTATCCGTTACTCGGGTCATGTTTTTAGCGAAACTGTAATATATGTTCTTTTGAGAGTTTCTCTATTGTTGGCAAATCGGCTGGCGCCCATTCTAGTGAGTGTAGTTCAATAGGAACAATGTCACATCCCCTTATTATAAGACCCCATCTGCTGCTTAGAAAAGCTATACCGCGCCTCTTTATCCTTCAACCACATATTCCCTTTAATAATCAGAACATTCACAGCGACGATAAAATAAATCGTACCAGCTACCCAATCAACTGTAGTCACTAAGCTATGACTAACAATGTGATCGATATACCAGCAGCCAACCGGAATGTGAAGAAAGATAACAGCAAACAAGCCCGGATTATACAGTCTTTTTCCTTTTATATTGGCAAAAATGCCGTGCCAGATAAATTGAAAGAAGCCCATCAGAATAGGAGCAATACCAAGCCAGATCACATCTGGAAATAGCACTGGAAGCAGATAAAAAACATAAGCGATAACTAGATTGATGATCATAGCCGATTGAGGGTTTAATGGATAGCGTTGCGGATATTCACTGTTAAAAATCAGCACATTGAACAATCCTCCGAAATATCCAGGCCAGCGATATTCTTCAAATTGGTGGAGAAGAATTGCCACAAAGCTAAGCCATAAAATAGCGCGTATTTCCGTGATATTCTGCCATTCCACATACAAAAAAAGCCCGACGATCAGAGCAACAGCTATACCTAAATCCTGCCAATATTTCCGTAAGAAGTTCATATCTACTTCTCCCCTATTCTCTTATTTGCAAGAAAAATAGTGATCAAATAGGAATTTCACTTGCTCTTCGATTGGCGCAAAGGTTATTCCTGCTCCTGATTCCAGTATTGGCTTCATTAACGCCGGCAAAAAGATTGCACCAAATAGCTGCGTCGTCATCATCATTAATTGATTTGGGTCGCTTTCCTGCGTGATCTCTTGTAATGTCGCCAGAACCTTTTGAAAGCCCATTGTTTGTAGAAATTCTCCATATTCTTGCTGTGAAGCAAACGGTGCTGTCCCCATCGCAATAATCCTTGATACAAGCTCTGGGTATTGCAAGATGACTTGAACGTAATGGATGAGGAAGGATTGTAAACGGTCCCTTGGTGATAAGCTGAGGTCATCTAAAATAGTAAAGGTATCCTGAAAGCTGTTTAGCAGAACTTTAATAGTCTCGCTTATCAGTCTTTCTTTTGATCCAAAATAGTAATTAATAAGCGCGATATTGGTTTCTGATTTTGTTGCAATTTTCCTGATGGTCACACTCTCAAAGCCCTCTTTTTTAATCAATTCCAATGTTGTTTTAAGAATTTTTTCTTTGGTACCCTGATTTGTTTCAGAATGTGTCATTTTCTACCTCCTCATCACGGTTTTTAACCAGGATTTTAAACATTGTTTTAAACGATGTTTAATAGAATGATAGCACCGTTCTTTCGGTAAATCAATGCGTTTTTTGTTCTCTGAAAATACATAGCTAAAACGTATCCCTCTCCCAACACGCCTTGCGGTACTACATAGCGGAAGTCGGACTACAGCACTACATATCGAGTATTGGTAACCTCGCTTGTCCGGAATTTAATATGTTGAAATCAAGAAACGAGTATGATAAGATACGTGTAAATTAATGATTGGAGTTGAAAACATGGAGTAATTTTTCTTGCGAATATATAAATTAATAAAACTACAAAAGCGATATTTTTCGTATGTTTTATTCTTTATATGCAAGAAGGTTACTACATCTTTCACTCAAGCAATATATCCTTATCTGACTCCATCGCGGGTTGGATTTGCTGTATTTATTTGAGCTACAAGAAAGTAACTTTCTTGTAGCTTTTATTTTTTTATACAGGAGGATATCTTATGTCATTAATCAATGTTACAAACCTGACGTTTGCCTATGATGGCAGTTTCGATAACATATTTGAAAACGTAAGCTTCCAAATCGATACGGATTGGAAATTAGGATTTACCGGAAGAAACGGCAAAGGGAAGACAACATTTCTTAACCTATTGCTTGGTAAATATGAATACAGCGGAAATATTTCTGCTACGGTCAGCTTTGAATATTTTCCTTTCCCTGTCGAAAATAAGGCAAATAATACCCTTGATGTAATCAGCGACATTGATCCAGACTTTGTTCACTGGAAATTGATGCGTGAGTTTTCATTGCTACAGGTTTCTGAGGATGTTTTATATCGCCCCTTTGATTCATTGTCCAACGGGGAGCAAACGAAAGTGCTGTTAGCTACATTATTTCTCAAGGAAAATCATTTTCTGTTAATTGATGAACCAACCAATCATCTCGACATGCATGCAAGAAAACTTGTCAGTGATTATCTCAAAACCAAAAGCGGATTTATTCTTGTCTCTCACGACAGGTCATTCCTTGATAACTGTGTAGATCATATCCTTTCAATCAATAGGACCAACATCGAAATACAAAAAGGCAATTTCTCCGATTGGTGGGAAAATAAGCAGAGACAGGATAACTTCGAGCTTGCAGAGAACGAACGGCTAAAAAAAGATATTAAACGCTTGTCGGATTCTGCTAAACGAACGAGCAACTGGTCGCACGAAGTGGAAAAAACGAAAAATGGCACAAGAAATTCCGGTTCCAAGGTAGATAAAGGGTATATTGGTCACAAGGCCGCTAAAATGATGAAACGCTCGAAAACAATTGAGCAGAGACAGCAATCTGCTATTGAGGAAAGGTCTAAGCTCCTTAAAAACATCGAAAACGCTGAAAGCTTAAAAATTTCACAGCTTGCCTTTCATAAAAACCAGCTTGCTGAACTTAAAAATGTTTCCATTTATTATGGGGAGAAAATGGTCTGCACGGATATAAGCTTTACAATTGAGCAAGGGGAGCGAATAGCGCTTTGTGGTAAAAACGGCTCTGGAAAATCAAGTATTATCAAGCTTATTTGCGGTGAGCATCTCAACTTTACGGGGACTTTTGACAAGGGTAGTCAGCTCAAAATATCCTATGTTTCACAGGATACCTCCCATTTACAGGGAAATTTAACGGACTACGCTAGAAACAATGGGATTGATGAAAGCCTGTTTAAATCTATTTTAAGAAAACTTGGTTTTTCCAGAGTTCAATTTGAAAAAGATATTTCGGCTTTTAGCGGCGGTCAAAAAAAGAAAGTGCTGATTGCAAAAAGTCTTTGTGAGAAAGTGCATTTGTATATTTGGGATGAGCCGCTTAATTTTATCGATGTGATTTCCCGCATGCAAATTGAAGAGCTATTGCTTGAATACGCTCCAACCATCCTGTTTGTGGAGCATGACAGGGAATTTTGCAAAAATATCGCTACAAAGCATGTTCAACTTTAAGCCTTTCATCTAAGGCTTGATTTTTCTCGAACATTTTTTCCCTTATAAAAAAGAACCCCGACAGTTGTTGGGGTTCGATACGCACACAACTGTCTATACAGACAAAGCATACGTTTTTTTATAAATATTCAAATTGCAATTTTCATAATTTTCTAACCCTTATTAGTCATGTTTACGTTTGTAGATTTGGGATATTATTTTTGCGAAAGAAATAATTCCCAATAAAAAGGAGCTGAGTAAATTGAAAAAATTGTGTAGTTATATCCTCATGGTAGCAATGTTCCTTGCCACTTTTGGTACAAGTGCATGGGGACAATCATCCGTACCCGATTCTCCCAAGTCTTCAGAAGGAACATCAGAAAAAAACGAGTGGACGGTAGGAATTTTGCTGTACAACGATGTGGAAGTATTGGATTTTGCAGGTCCTTTCGAGGTTTTTGCTGTTACCGAACAGGATACGTCAGGTAAGCCTTTTCATGTTAAAACCGTTTCAGAGGATGGTAAAATGATTACAGCACGAAATGGATTGAAGGTTCAGCCTGATTACAGCTTTGACAATGCTCCCGCCTTTGACATTCTCATCGTTCCAGGAGGACCTGGCAGCCGTACGGAAATGTATAACAAACACATAATCAAATGGGTGCAAGAGCGAATGAAAACCGTTGATATTATGGCTTCCGTATGCACAGGAGCATTAATTCTAGCAGAAGCAGAATTGCTACATGGCAAAACAGTGACCACCCATTGGAATTCATATGATCGACTTGAAAAAGATTATCCGAAGCTAAAGGTGAAGAGGGACGTAAAATTTGTGGATGAAGGAAAAATCGTAACTTCAGGGGGCATTTCCGCTGGCATTAACATGTCATTCCACTTGGTCCAACGATTACTAGGAAAAGAAACCGCCGAACAGACAGCGAAACGGATGGAGTATGACATTGTCATAGAGTAAATTCGCTAGATTCCATACTACAAAATGAACGTCATCTGTCCTTCGTATCATCATAAGAACGCTTAGAATTGATGAAGCAATGTCTTCAAGAAAAAACCCAAAGCTATTTCACTTTCTACGTGTAGGCCACCCTTTTATAAAAGGCGCATCGGAGCTTTTATTTCATCGTGATGGCCCAGGTGATCGCTGTGTACAACTGGATCACCGTACAGATGAACGAGCATCCTTTTATGTAATCAAACGAGTATTTTCTCATCATACATCTGCTTCCTTCTCAAAATCTCATGTAGATACTCACTCCGACCATTGCGACAGTGCTTTTATTTTCTGGGGAGCCGAACCGGATGGATCAGGCTTGCAATGTGAAGTGGAAATGGAGGGGGAAGTCCAGCCTCTATATTTATACCAGCCGGCTTACAGCATACGTATAAATATGTATCTGGCAGCGGTACCTATACCAATATTGTCTTGGTGGCTCCAGAGTACAATGCCAGTTTAGAAATGACAAAACCACTAGCACCAGCATTCGTAACTTCATAAACACAATAACAAAAACGCATGCACCTGTCTGTTAGAACAAAGCATGCGTTTTTGTTATATGTACCTTTTCACACGATGCGATTATTTCCAAGCCAATGCAGATCGAATAACGAGTCCGATGTATGGGAGAAGAACGGATAGATGACCCTCATCATCAAAGCAACGATATTGAACCTGCAAGCCAGGAATGTTACTGGAGGATAGACGTTCATACATCTCTTTGGCATCCACGACCATCTCAGCCTTTTCCTCACTGCCTATCCCTATCAAAAGACTAGTTTGCATAGGCTCTGCTGTTGATTCCTTCGCTTCCTTAGCAAAACGTTCTGCTAATGGAAACAGAAATTGATTTTTCCACCAAATAGATGGACTTCCGGCAGCATAAACCTGAAAAGCCTGACGCTTTGTAAACATCGTATATAATGTAAACAGTCCGCCCAAGGAATGACCAAATAACGTCTGACGATTACGGTCAATGGAAATCTCCTGTTCAATCAACGGCTTCAACTCTTCTTCAATGAATGTCAAAAATACATCTGCTCCGCCTGTTGTCGGCCATTCAGAGCCGTCCTTGCGATTAGGGAGCTCCGTTTTATCAGCATACACGGTGTAATCATAGAACCGTCGATTCGTTTCAAAGGGTTGATCAGTATCATATCCAATACCAACTACTACTGCTGGCTCAAGCATGTGCGGTCCACGCGTCTGTAGGCGAACAGTCTCCGCCATCGAGCCAAACGCTGAATTTGCATCCAGCATATATATAACCGGAAAACCAGTCTCGGGTGCAGGTACTTCTGGTTTGTACACCATAATTCGGTATGATGCACCACGATTGCTTATTACTGTCCGTTGCTCTGCCCCCGGAATGGCGAAGGCTGAACGTTTTTCTGTTTGTTTCATCGCCAAATTCACCCTCTCCTCACCGCTGCCTGCACAAATCATCCAACTGATAACCATTATCAACATTGATCATAGCGAATTAGCCATCGCAGTACCATAGACAATATCCAGAACAATTATGGACGATTTACAGCTAATAGCTCCGTAAGATGATCAAGCATTCGGAGATGGGCATGCGGGGAATATTCCAGCCACGGATCAGAAGTAAGCATATGAATTCTGTTCTGCTGAACCGCTGACATGGTTTGCCACTGCGGTTCATTTTGGATTTTTTCCCAGATAGCCAATGTTTCGCTTTCCTGACGAATCATCATGAAAAGGCGATCAGCATTCAATGCTTTCAGCTCCTTTATGGAAATGGGCTTAGTAGCATCTAATGCTTTATTCACACTAGCTGGTTTCAATTGCAAATCATCAAACAGCATGCCTGAGATCCCACGATTATTTTGGATAAACATATTTTGCTGTACTAATCGGATCACAACAACCGATTCCTTCTCCAGCCCAGGCTGCAATCGCTCTTTTACCATTTGAAGTTTCCGATCGTACTCCTCAAGCCACTTCTCTGCTTGCCAGGACTCTCCCAAAAACTCCGCTAGAAGGCGAAACTGCTGACGCCATTCCATTTGCGACACAGAGAGATAGAACACGGGAGCTATTTTTTCTAAGGCCTGCTTTTCTATTTTCGGAAGATTATCATTTGCAATGATGACGTCTGCTGATATCTGCTTAAGCAGCTCTATATTTTCCTGCCAGTTCTGGTTTTGACGATACGCGCTGATATGAACAGGGATTTCATTGCGATATTCTCGATAATAATATTCCGTCCACTTGGGGTGAAGTGGAGCGGCAAACGGCATAATATGTAGCGGTAATAAATAGCCTACATGCGCCGGGCTGTATGCCACCAGCTTTCGACGGCGACTTTTCATATAAACATTAGGTGAAACACCTATCTCCTTCTTAAACTTACGGCTAAAATAGAATTCATCCGCGTAGCCTACCTGATGAGCGATGTCGCGCAGCCTAGCATCTGATTGCGCCATAAGTCGCTTCGCTTGCTGTATTCGTAGCTTAGCAACATACTCCATCGCGCTTATCCCGTATTTTTTTTTGAACAAATCGACAAAATATTTCGGACTGATTTCGGCCACCTGTGCCAGCTTATCGATCGTTAATGAATCGGTATAGTGTTCCTCCATGTATTGCTTTACATATTCGAGTGCTGAATATGCGTTTTCCGGCTTCGTCCGGCAATTCTGATTGATATAGAACAGGATTTCCTGAAAATCGATCTGACAACGAAAACGGCCTGTACGAGCTTTGCTTTGCCAACGACGATTCAAATCCTCACACATGGATGCCAATTTATCAGAAGGGTAAACAGAGATTTTCCCCTTATAAGGAAACAACTGTTCATCCTTGCTTATCGTCATACAGCTTACATGATTGGGCTCGTGCCTAAATACATCGAAATATAACACATAGAGCTCCATCTCCTCACTCAATGCGAGTGTTCCAAAGGTTTGTCCTGGTCTACATACGTACACTGAATTTTTATCCAGTTCCCATTGCTGATGATCCAGTACGAGCTGCACTTCTCCACTGGTCATGACAATAAGCGCATAGGAAAAAGCAAGTTGTTGCTTCAATTGGCAAAGAGCCCCACCCTTCACAGCCTCAATGGATCGAAGTCTGAAGGATAACTCATCAAGCATACATTTATCAGTGCTACGGCATATCCTGTTGTCCATCCTATGTACACCACCAATATCCATCATTTACCTACAGCTTTCTATGCATATACACTGATCATTGCGAAAAAGGCAGGTTTTATTTTTCATAACATCCACTTTACCAAATGAAGCTAGAATTTTCTATTTTAACAAATCATGCTATTTGACTTACCGCTAGATAGTAAAAATGATACCATTTTTCGTTTTCCAGAAAATATATTTTTTATTCTGACAGGAATTCATCGATGTTTACTTCTCAATAGCGAAAATCCAAAAAGGAATCTATAAAATTCAAGGGGATTCCCAAGGCAAGCTACCTAGGAATCCCCTTTAGCGTGTATGAAGAAAAGTGAACGCTTTCAATCTTAGCATGATCAGCAAAAATTACAGATCAATATCGAAAATCGTGATGCTAGCAAAATCAATCTGGAGCAATGTGTCAGCAGGTAAAGGATTTGGTGAGGACAGTACCATCTGAACCTTATCCCCTTTATGAAAGAGTTGGGGTAATAAAGTGGAGGTTACATAAGTTGTATCGAGATGATTGGCATGAAAGCTTGTTTGAGATGGAATAATCGTGTCCCCATTTTGAAGTAACTCGAATGTAAGAAGAGAAGTAGGATTTGCTGGGGGAGGAGAAGAAATAGTAGAGATTTGTATGCTAAATTGCGTGAGATATATTGCAGTCTTGATAATCGTAATGGTGTCGGTTGTTGGCTCAAATATAATGCCAAATGCATTTGAGGCGCTATTCAAATTGATGACTACAGGCACTATGTTAGCAGGACGAATCACTTGTGGAAGAAAGTCATTTGTAACATAAGTAATTTTTTCATCTGACCTACATATGTGTCCAGACATAACATTTACACCTCCTATCAATCCCTCTAGATATTGAATGATAAACGGAAATGAATTGTGTTAGGCGAATACCCATTCTTTAAAATGGTTATGTAGGAAGAATACTTGTTATACAGAAGTCAATAAAAAATTACTGATATTCAAGGAAGTCTTACCTCTTTTGAACAAGAGTATGTAAAAAACAAAGGAAGTATGCAGAATATCC
Source organism: Brevibacillus halotolerans (assembly GCF_026891775.1). Taxonomy (NCBI): domain Bacteria; kingdom Bacillati; phylum Bacillota; class Bacilli; order Caryophanales; family Paenibacillaceae; genus Brevibacillus; species Brevibacillus halotolerans. The sequence continues at coordinate 152,787 of NZ_JAPTNK010000005.1, read as the reverse complement.
AGAAATTGGAGCATAAATTTTATCAAAACATAATAATGGGTAACATCCTAGACAACATAGGGAAATGTACAGCAACCAAACGATTGGCTCGTTTTGCACAAAAAAAGTGCCCCTATTCATAGGTGCACCCGAAACATATCTGAACAGCTTTTCATGTATTTTACCCGACTCTGAGTTTTTTCAAAGCCTAAAAATCATTCTATTATAGAGAGGTATCTTTGTTAATAAACTCCATATACTGACAAAGATAAAAATAGCTTTCTGTTACATCAGCTATATCTGCTCTGCTACTCCGCACATATGCCCTCCCCTGCGCCTCTATTCTCTCTAGCAACTGTATCAAAAAGTTCATGTCCAATTGCCTTGCAGCCGTGATAAATTGATTTACTTCCTGTATGTCTTGCTCGTTTATTTTCGCTAAACCCTTTAACAAAAGCCGTTCACTCCACGGATTTATTCGATCAACAAGCTGCTCCAGCGCATTCATCATGTATCACGCCCCTAAAAATCCAGCTTCAGATTGGTCACTGCCTCGCCTTTTAAAAAGCTGATTGGATAGATATGCTGTTCATAAACGTGAGCAAATATATAAAAATCACGAAGCTCTAAAAATTTCTTATCCTTCTCTAAAAAAGGAATCGTCTTTTCCCATTCCTGGTTATAGGGGATCGTCATCACAAGCTCATTGCCCTTCTGATCATTGACAGTAAAGATAAAATTTTGCGTTCCTTGTTCATAGGTCGAGCCGTTTACCTTACTTACTTGTATGATAGCCAATTGCTCCTGTCTGCCCTGGAATAAAGCCATATGCTGATCTCTAGCGTGCCTTTCGTTCCAATTATGAATAAGGAAATCCCCCAAATCCACATTCTCAATGGATTCTCTTGATTTTAATGCTAGCAGCGTTTCCTCACTTGAAGAGATGCGTTGCTCCTGATTTACTTTACATGCTCGTAGCTCAAGCTGAGATCGAGATAAATCATTCATCCTCCACTCTCTTCCCCAAGGAGATCTCTGCCCATACTGTTCTTTAAAGTGAAATTCGATTCCTTCATAATAAACAGGTCTCGAATCCGTATAGCTATATATTTTTTTATCATCTGTGCAGTAAAAGTAATAGGTAATCCCTTTATAGGAGGATCGGGTCACCCACGGATTCGCTCCTAGCGCATATAGTCGCAATCTGGGAATTGTGTAGTATCTACTTTTAAAACGCCCCATTACCTGTCGTAGTTGCTCCTGACTTTGTTCTTTTTCTAAGGCAACCGTACGTAAATAGGTACTTGTTAGCTTTTCGAGAAATGCTTTTTGAGAAAAACGGATATGCCGCTGAAAAAACAGCGTTACTTGTCCATGGATATTTCTCATATCCTTTTCCAATTGAGCTAACTGCCCATTATGCGCTGCAATGGCTAAAACTTCTAATCTTGCACAAATCGTCTCAGGTAATTTAGCCAAGCCCAGACTAATGATTTCCGTTATGATCTGCTTGCTATCCTGCACCACGTCCAACGAGTAATTGATTTGTTTATTTGTTTGATACCACGAATCATCAATCACCTGATGTATTGCTCTATACCTAAGAATCGCTTCTAATCTATGAATACAGCTTTCTTTTTGTTTACAGCTACAAATGCTCTTCCGTATATCTGCCTCTTCCATAAAAGAAACCTCTACGTCCTGCCAGCTCATTTTTATGGTAAGGAACGAACTCTCTCCTATCTCTAGCTCCTCTGCATAGGAAATCCGAAACAGAACCTCCTCCACCTGTGCTTCCGTAAACTGATCGTATATTTCACCCAAGGGCTTGGTAAGAAGCCACGAAAAATCGGCAGGCTTCGCTTCTACCTTCGTCTCATAATTTTGCTTATAGGATAAGAGAGCCATTATGATATGTTTACAGATTTTCTCTGAGGGACAGCTACAGACATGGCTATTCATATCAGCTTTTACATGACATACAATCTCGTCTTCTAGCTTACAAACCACCTGATCAGCTTCAAACGTAAATGCCACCTGTAACCCTTTTTCCATATCCTTCACGGCACGATTATATAAGCCTTTGTTCGCATGTTTGATCAGAAATTCTTCTGTACAACGTGCTATAAGTTGCTCAAATTGAATTAAAAAATCTGTCATACGCACCTCTTTATTGAAAAATAGCTTCAGCACCGAGGTGAGATTTCTCCCACCTCAGTACGTAGCCTATTATTTTCCTGTAGCTCGCATGATATCGAAAATCGTTTCACTAAATAAACGCGGTGAAATAGTAGAAATCGGTAAGGGCTGGCTCTTTTCATAGTAATAATAACGATCAAATTTATTAGTATAAAAAGCTAAGCTTTCTAAAGAAATATCATCCATGCCATCATAATAAGAAATACTAGCACCACTGAATTTTAGCTCTACAATCATATCCCCATATTCTTTATAGAACTCATGGTAGAAGCCCGCATCCTGTGCCATTCCTTTATACCAGCCATACTTCTCTATTGTTTTAGGAAAGGCAGTTGGTGAATATTCTTCTGCTGGCAGATCGGTAACTCTATTCGTTTTTAGATGTTCTTCGGTTGGGAAGTAAAGCTTTCGATCCAACTGAGGAAATGGCTGCTTTATTTCATAATCCTCAAGCTGTGTTTGCCATGCTTGCAGATCGTCTTTTGTAAGCTCGATTGGATGCACCAATCCAATAAGCGCATCTTCCTTGCATTCATACTCTTCTTCATCTACCGTATTGAAAGTACCATCTTCCATGTAACGGAAGGTATCTGTTAGTTTGCCATCCTCATACACACCCCAAATAAGACCAATCGCAAATTTCTGCATCATCACGTTTTCTACAAAGAGATTTTTCCAAGCTGTTGTGCTCCACAGCCTTTGTTTAGAGAGCGATTCTTCCAGTCGTAAGGATTGAATCGTAACGAGGTTTTTTACATCCTTCTTCAATTGGGCGAACTCCAATTTAGCTTGCTCAGCTAAGGTAGCATCATCCTTTTGTGCAGGTGCAGGTAAATTTTTAACTACCTTTCCCGTTTCATCATTGGTTACATGTAATTGGCGGTCATTATTTACTTTTACGGTAAACGTTCTCTGTCCGTAGCTAAAAATACGCTTTCCACGTTGATCGAAGCCTAGTGTCGTAACTAATCGATCCTCTAATTCCTCAGGCGTTATGTTTAAGTTGTGTGCTGCCATGGTTAGGGCTTCTGCTGCCGCTGCCTTCACCTGTCTATTTTTCACAGTTCGTTTCATCTGATCAATGGTCACAAACGCCGCTATTTCTTGCATAAAGGACAGGGCTTTAACGGCATCTGATGCAAGTGCCCCTCGTCCTGCTTCCGCCCATACCTTGATCTGTTTGCTTAACTCATCTATGATTCTTCGATCTCCCAGAGAGGTGCATACAAACAAAACCCATTTTTCCTTAGCAGGGGCCTGATTAGCCAGCCATATCGTGTATAATTCCATTGCAAAATCAGCTAATGAATGGGGAGCAGCATAGTCCTTCACCTTTAAAACATGAGGGTTGGGTGCTGTCGTAAAATCAACAGATTGTGTCAAAATGTATTCTTTTACTTCTGCATCCAGCTCCCCGCCTTCTTTATCTAGCAGTACTGGCAATTGTTCAATCACCAGCCATTTCAACCGTACTAGCTTTCTTTTGTCTACTACGGTTCCAAATGTTGCATGTGCCTTATCTGGACTTTGGTTAGCAGCATCGATTACATTTTGCAGTAACGTTTTGAACTTAGCACTCGTCTCATTTGATAGTAGCTCCCGATAAATGCTTTGATAGTCCTCTACTCCGCGCAGGGCGTCTAAGGCCAGCTCTTTTAGCTTAGCTTTCTTTTCCGTTTGATAGATACGAATATACAGGTCTTTGTTTTTTATATTCGTAAACTCTGCTTGCGCTGTGCTGCTTGCTTTTTTAGAAGTATCTTGCAGACCCAGCTGAATGGCTTGATAGTAGTAATCTTGGCTTAGCTCATTCTTTTTCTCAAAAATATTTTCTAAAATGGACGTTCTTGCTTCGGCACCTAATTGGCTATACAATTGTAGACTTTTTTCGATATTCCCTAAAACAATTCTTTGGTAAGAATCCTCTGACAGCTCGCTGTAGTAATCAACTGAACCTTTATAATTAAGGATATGAAGTAAAAAACGATCAATATTCACCTGTGGATGATCCGCATACGCAGCTATCCATTTCTCAGGGTCAAATGCTGATGAGGAGAACAGCATATGAATAAGGGACATGTTCTCTTGTTGGGTCCCATAATGACTGAGAAAAGCGACAAATCGTTCAATGATCGGATTCTCCACTGGTAGGAACGTGAATAAAAATAATTGATCCTTTATATCATAGGAATTAAATTTAGTAGCAGATGAAGCTGGTTGCGTAAATTCATCCAAGATTTCTTGCAGGGACATCTTTTCGGTAAGGTAGCGATAGAGCTTATGAGTTCTGTTATTTTCCTTGAGAGAAGCAAGCACCATATCATGCAATGTGATATTCTGATCTGACATATCAATCCCATGATCCTGAAGTGTCTTGAATATATATCCCTTCATTAACCAATCCGACACAAGCACCATCGCTCTTTTCGCTCTCTCGGTATTCACAAGGAATCTTTTTTCTACCGTCTGCCACTCCACTCGATAACCACGCATTTCCCTAATTGCGTAGATAATTAATTCATAGGGTTCTGTCAATGGTATAATCCCTTCAAGCATTTCATACAGGTCCGCTTCCTGCTCTCGATGACCGGAAGATAAGGAATTGATTACATCAAGCGGGAGAATTTCATAGAGCAAGGTCATTGCACCTAATAGCTTTCGATCTAGTTCATTTTGTTGCTCTAAGAAATTGGCTTTGCTGCCTCGTACATTTACTCGGTAGAGAAGAGCCGCCGGAACTAGCATTGCATATAGATTAAACTCAGAACGGCTGAGAGTTTTCTCTGGTTGAGACTCAGGAATCAGTTGAAGCTGCTTTTGAACAGCCCCTATCTTCTCCTTGTGGATTTGTTTATCCAAATAAATAGCCGATACACAATCTTTTTTCGCCAAGGTACTAGAAGCTAAGGCTTTGATTGCTGTCGAAATCTCTTGCTGTAAGCCCTCTACATTCTCAGTAAGCAGGTAGTACATAAAGGGTTGAATTTGCTCCTTTATCTCTTCAAGATAGCTGCTATCAATAAGAGACAGATAATGGAGCGTTAGCAACAGAGGAACAGCAGATTCTGTGACGGAATATGAGTTTTTTATACTTGATGTATAACTCTTCATGAGCGTGTCGACATAAAAGGAAACCGCTGCATCTCCTATATATTTCTTCGTATCACACAGTTGGCGGACGACGATCTGTTTTTGTTCCTCTACATCCTTGTTGGTTTGTGACAGCATGATCGTTTTCATAAAATTCTCAATGCAAATACGAAGTACATTACTTTTATGGCTTTCATTTGCACTCGTTTTAAAGAGGATAGCTGCTGCTCTAAAGAAGGCTTCGTCTGTCCCGTTTTTCCCCATCTTTTCTAGGTGAGACATGCAACCGTAGGCATATACTTTTGGATGGACGAGAATACTAGGGAACTTGTCCGACTCACCAGATACATAAGCAATGATCTGATTATACTGATTGGAGTCAATGGAATAGCTTTGTGGATTATGTCTGGAGTAATGTCCAGGGTAGTCTTTCACAAATTTATCAGCAAATTGAGTGATTAACGGATTACTTCCTATTTTTTTTAAAACCATCGAAAACCCTCCTTAATATGCCCTCTAATAAGGTTATGAGGTGATAATCTTACCAATCCAACGCGCAAGCTCATCTGGCGTAATGGCGGCAACATGCGCTCCCATATCGGCCAAGGTGCGTGCGGCATGCTGGTTATATACCCCGTTTCCTTCAAAATCCAATGCAGTCAAAACCAAGAATCTACAGCCCGTATCAATAATCTCTTTACTTGTACGATACATGTCATTAATAGGGTAGCCTTCCTCCAAATCGCTCACTAAAATAAATATTGTCTTGTTGGGGTTTTCAAGCAAAGTCTTCCCATATTTCAGCGCCTTTGCGATATGTGTCCCTCCTCCTAACTGAACACTCATCAATAGATCAACAGGGTCTTCTAATTGATCTGTCAAATCTACTACCTTTGTATCAAAAATGATGAGGTTTGTTTTAAGAGAAGACAGTTGATGAAAAATGCTTGCCATGACAGAGCTGTATATTACCGAGTCCAGCATACTCCCACTCTCATCTACAGCTATAATAATGTTCCATTTATTTTGTTGCTGGGTATTGCTGTGAAAATATACTTCATCTAAAAATAAGCGTTTTTTTTGTTTATCGTAATTCTTCAGATTTTTTCTGATTGTTCTCTTATAATCCAGATTTTTAATTGACTTTATGTATCCCCTGCGATGATAATTTCGCTTGCCCACAACACTCGTTTTTATTTGAATTTCAAGTGTTTTTTTTAATTCCTCTACCACTCTTCGCACCATGTCCTTGGCAGTTTTGACCACTTCGCCCTTCATATATCCTTTAAATTGAAGAATATTTTTTAGCAATGTCATATTAGACTCAAGCTTTTCAAGCATTTTTTTGTCCGTGAGTAGCTCGGTCATGTTGTACATTTCAATCGCTTGCTTTTCAAGAATCTCAACCGTTTTCTTCGGAAAAATGGTCCGGATTTTACGTATCCAGGTAGGAACAGTAAGCTGGGAGCCTCCCTGTCCGCCTTTTACGCGATACCCTTGCTCTTCTTTATACTCTCGATTGTAGAGGTAGCCTAGGATGTCATCTATTTCAGAGTAGGTAAAATCGGCCTCTTCATAGCCATCAATACGGTTTAATGATTCTTTGGAATTCTCACCCAATAATAACCTCCAGCGATTGAGATTCTCTTTGTTTATATGAGGTTCCATTTTGCAAACTCCTTCTCTATAGCCTGATCCATCTTCCTCGCCTGTTGCAGTAGTCGTTCCTCAATGACTGGAGCTTGCACATCCTCCTCGGTAGTTTGGAATATAGCGGCCACTTTCTCTGAAATAAGCATGATCTCCATAGGTGTAAAATAAGTAAAGGCTAAACGCAGCTCTGGTGCGATCTGCAAAAACTCCTCATAGGACAGCTTGTCAATCAGATTGTTCAAATCCTCTAGCAACTGTTTATCGTGTAAAAGCACATCACGAGCTATTGTAAATACCCCTTGTAAATACGCTGCAGTATGCAACATGTTTTCAGGAGTACCAAGCATGTACGCCCTTGCTTTTAACGCGATTTCCTCTCGATCCAATACGTCCAGATTGCATAAAATAGCGATGATAACGCCGTTAAGCCGAGGCAAAATATCATTGACGGCAAGGAGACTAGCAAGTTGATCTCTAAAAATATCAACGGAAAGCCCCCAGCTCTCCTTGGAGGAAAGCATGTAAAGAAATTTCAGGTATTCTACGATGTGGTTTATTTCATCTGGGTTAGGCTTTGTGATCTCATAGATTTTAGTTACTGCATGGTAATAGGTTTCCTCTATGAGCTTTTGCAATCGGTCCGTTTCCTTCAGCGCAAATAAGCGTTTTTGTTCCGAAAGAACTGTAAGTGTTTGAAGAGTTTGACACAGAGAGACAAAGCTTCCATCTTTCTTGACAAACTGTTCAACCAGATCGAAAAGCTTGCTGCTCAATTCCTCTAGTCCCATGAGCATTGACTTCAAAAGCCATTTAGCTGCCACTCTGCTATGATGATCCGGAAGCTCCTTCATACACTCCTCGATTTTATGAATCGCCGCTTCTCGAACGCTTCCTCCGTGAATCGAATTTTCGATGAGTCTTGCTTCTATGTAGGAGGAGTAGCTGTAGGCCCAGGTTTCTCTCCCTAAATTAATATTGCGATTTTCGAGCCAATCAGGCCCCGTGATTTTTTGACAGAACTCTGGTACTAAAAACTGTAGACAGTGAAAAAAGTAACTAGTCTCTCGATGCAGCGGTTTAGCATACAGGTCTACTGTTTTCTTATTTTTACTGGTTGTATGTAGCTTTACCTTATATGTTTTGCCTCTTTCTTTAAAATCGCGTACAATCGGCACATCTAAATCATTCTTGGCAATTTTCCCAATTTTATCGCCCGTGAGTAGCTCTCGTAATGTATCTAAGGGCCGTGATGTGGCAAGTGAGAACTCGCCTTTTACAAATGCAGAGGTAACAGCATCAAGCAGCTCGTAGGCCCCGCCCTCCGATTTGGAACGAAAACTAGCAAGCCCCTGTACTAAATGATAGGCTTCAATAGCGTCTGAAACTGACGCCGTTTCTCCTTTTTCTCGCAAGCTCTTTATTAATTGGGCCAAGAACAGAACCGCACTTTTGTTATAAGGCTGGGCCTGCTTCTTCTGAATTGCCCTCCAGACCGTGTCATAGTAATTCACATAGGGCATTCCGCTTGCATACCCATTTACGTGATCCGCTTCACGAAAGGTATATACCATCGGATATACTTTTTCATTTTTTACTTGTTTGATTTTATAGGTTGCATCTCTATCCTCTAGTAATCCATAGGTATGGAACCCTCCTGTAACGACAAGGATTCTCGTATATTCTTTTTGTGCTTTTACAATATTGTTCTTCATATGTGCTTCACGGATGAGGTGCCCTTCTGTCTCTAGCATCTCTTCCTCATAGCACATTCTGGAGAAATAACAGTATGTATATACTTCCTTCACGAAATCCTTAGTAGATTTCTTGAGTCCTTCCACTTCAAAAACCTTTTCCCAAAGCTCATTAAAATGCCGACAGTTCAGTTTTTGGCAAAGTTGTTTAATAAAAATTGAACTGGCAAGCAAAGTTTCGTCATGATAGGAGATTTTTCGGGATTCTTGCTTATCATCATGCCCATGTTCTTTACTTTCTTGCTGACTTCCGTAGCTTATATCAATGAATTGGGCGGGAATCCCTCTTCGTTTCGCTTCCTTTAAAGCTACATATTCAGGTGAATAATCTAGCAGGGGAAAATAGCAGGCATAGCTATGCTCTTCTTTCCTGTAGGCATAATAGATACTGACGGGTGGCGTTGTATCCTCATGTGTCAGTATTTCAATCATATGATTGCTATTCTCTGGCCCTTCCAACAGAATAATTTCTGGCTTATAGGCCTCAATCGTTTTTTTAAGGTGGAAAGAACAAGCAGGGCTGTGATGACGAATCGGGAAATAGACAACCTGATTGGCAAAATTATAAATTTTTTTCTCACATAGCTCGGTTATCTGATCCATTTCTTCTGATTGTAAAAATCTCCCCATAAGCCCTCTTCCTTTGCCCGTTGTTTCACAACCTTTGAAAAATAGGTTTGTAGAATATGAATATCCTTATGATTCTCCTTCGCTACAGCACCCAGCATATTTTGAACCAATCGTTCTAAAGTAATAGGCTTATGATCATAAAAATAAGAGGTCATCGCACTCTGAACATAGACCGAAACAGCTTCAGCAGTACTCATGACGGCTTGTGGACTATCAATTTTATAGCCTTCCAACGTTTCTCCTGTTCGCAATTCTAAAAACGTGGTGGCGAGAACTTCTACAATGGAAGAGTCAACAGCAATATCAATCCCACTTTGTTGCAGCATGTTCCTAGATTGGGATTCAATAATTTGCGCCTCCATTTTCACATGGTTGATAGGGAAAATCGTTTCAAAATTAAATCTACGTTTTAAGGCACTGCTCATTTCATTTACGCCTTTATCACGGATGTTTGCCGTCGCAATGATATTAAAGCCTGGTTTTGCAAACAAAATCCCATCTTCAATTTCAGGTATGTTCATCACCTTGTCGCTTAAAATGCTAATTAATACATCCTGGACTTCAAACGGGCATCGTGTAATCTCTTCAAAACGGGTAATGATGCCTTTTTTCATCCCTGTATATAAAGGAGAAGGAACTAAAGCCTCAAAACTAGGACCTTTATCTAATAGCATGGCATAATTCCAGGAATACTTAATCATGTCCTCCGTCGTCCCAGCAGTACCTTGAATCGTATTGGTACTTATTCCTGATATCGCCGCTGATAATAGTTCACTTAGCATTGTTTTTGCCGTCCCTGGTTCACCCACTAGCATTAGCCCTCGATTACCAGCTAATGAGACAATGGCTCTTTCAATTAGCACGTCATCGCCGTAAAATTTCTTCGTGATGGTGATTTCTTCCTCACCTAGCTTTAGCGGAGCCTCTGCACCCAGAATAAAATCTCTGACAGATTTCGGGGACAATAGCCAATTTGGAGGTTTAGAACCTTTGTCATTAGCTACTAGGGCTTTTAGCTCGGTTTCATACAACGTTTCCATCGTGGGCTTCATGGTCATCATAGGCTCCATAGCACATCCTTTCTTCTAGCATTCCTTCCCGGATTGGAAAGGTATTCCTTTTAATAAGGAAGAACTATACATGGTATAACAAAATATGAATTACTACCACAAGGGCAGAAAGTCTCAATGTAGGGTTTACGGGCATTAACAGCAATATTATTGGGTAAAAATTGGGATTGTTGGATGAAATTTTGACATAACTTTCTGGTTTTACGTTTTTTTATGCATGGCACTACAGTGACTTGTCGTAGAATCTCAGATTTTTTTTGCTATAACAACATAAAAAGACGCTAGAAGCGCCTTTTTATAAACAGCGATATATAGAAAAGAATTTATATCTTTTAGTTTATTCATCAACTTTTTTATACGTAACTAGCCAATTATCACCCTCATCTTCGACCTTCTCTAAAACATACTTAGTAAGGGCATAACAACCTCCGCTCATTTTTTCAGTCGGAATACTTTCAATAGTAGGGAAATCTTCTTTTGGTAGTATCCCTTGTAAATAATCACTTGCGGGAGCAATAGAGTACTTACTGTGATCTATTGAGATAGGTGCAGCACTAACTACGGACCCTACTGACAGAACAGCAAAACTCAACATTCCAACAGCCATAACTCTTCTCATTTGGTTTTTAAACACAATTGTTTCCTCCCAAGTAATATATTTGTTTTACCTGTATATAATTTACCATTAAATCAATAAAAATGGATAAACCTGGGATAAAATTAAATAATAATTATATGAATATTTCTAATGTAAAAATAGACATAAAAAAATAGAAAGCAAACCTCTCTAGTTGTACTGCTAGAGAAGCTTGCTTCTATCGGCTAGCTTAAAATTCTACATGAAATAGATTGCTTACTTGTTTATTTTGTAGAGAAGCTGGTGTGAGTCTCATGACACTATTTCGCAACCCGCAAAGAAGTGGGCTATCTAATTGGGCAATTTTACCTACTTTAAGAGATAGCTGAGAGATTGCTCTTACTCTTTCTATTCGTCGCATCTCGAATGCTCGATAGGCTAACTCGACAGTCGAATGCTGTATGAAACAACGTGCAAGCTCTAAGGCATCCTCGATTGCCTGGCAAGCCCCTTGTCCCAAATTCGGCGTTATCGCATGTCCCGCATCACCGAGGAGGAGCGAGCGACCGGAAATAAATTGCTCAGGAGTCTCTAAATCAAATATATCGTTATGAATCATCTTATCATCAGGGGTTCTTGATAATACCTGCGCAACTGGAGAATGATATCCCTCAAATATTTGGATGATATCCTTAATCCGATACTCTGCATACCGCTTATCCCCAGATGGTCCATTGACCAAGGCATACCAATAGGTTCGTTCATTTGTTAATGGTATGACGCCAAAACGTCCCTGTGCAGCCCATGTTTCAGTAAATTGCGAATCCTCTCCAGAATCTGGCCAGCATGGAGCAACACCACGCCAGCAAGTATAGCCCGAGTATCGTAGCTTAATGGAAGGAAACAGCTTCTTCCTTACAACCGAATGGATACCGTCTGCCGCAAGTAAATAATCTCCCGAAACCTCAGTCTGATCTGCAAAGGTAACGGTTACACCATCCTCATCCTGCTTAGTATCAGAGCATACCTTTCCAAAAATAACAGTGCCTGGTCGTAGGGCTGAGAGTAGGATTTGATGCAATTCCGCTCGATGAATGGATACCGTAGAATACTGCTGTGAGCTTGTAGAAATTTCAGATAATACAGAACCTTGTTTGTTTAGAATAGCAATGCCTCTAGGACTTACATAGCCTTGCTTTTGCACTGCTTTGTCTAAGCCTAAGCGTGCTAGGGCTCTTAAAGCATTAGGAGCGATCATTATTCCAGCTCCAGCAGGGCGAATCTCTGGAAAGCGTTCATACACTTTTACATCAAGTCCTAATTGCTGTAGCGCAATAGCAGCTGTCAGGCCAGCAATGCCTCCACCTATAATCAGAAAAGATTTATTTTTCATCTCTTCTCCTCCTATCGACTGATTGCATATAAAAAGCTGAAACATAGCCATAAACAAATCGGTGTAAACAGATAAGTATCATACGTAGAAAAACGTGTATGCTTCATCCTCTTAAATAACCCCACGTATCTACCATCGCCCACGCTTCTAAGTCCAAATACGGCCATACAAATCCAGCATCCCCACTTTACAAGTGGATGAGAGGAAATGGATAAGAAAATCCCAGCACGTGCCATCAGAAGCAGTGCCGCTCCAAGCAACAGGAAAGCAACAAGCAAGGTAGCTAAGGTGCCTGGGACAAATGTAGGCTGTTGGGATTCATCGGTAGGTATAACAACACTTCCTCCCCATTTTCCGCCAAACGCCCAATATACGTGCATGCAGCTAATACTCACCAAAAGTAGGACAGACATCCCAAGAAGAATATCCATTTATTCCTCAATCCTCCAAATGACAAATACCTTGCCAGACAATCTCAAATTGGCGCTGAAAAATGTTTTCTATCTCCGTAACGTCCGTGTCTTGAGATAACCAAACCATCAGCGAATTAAAATAAATACCCATAAGCACAGCAGCAACATCCTCCGTATTCATATGCTCGGAAAGCTGACCGCTTTTTTTGGCATCATCAAGTATGGACATAATGGCTTCTAGAAATTTTTGTACGACACCCATTTCCTCTTGAATATGTAAGGTAGAACGCATCAATTCTAAAATAATGAGTCGAATTAAATCGGAATGCTCTCTATAACGTGCAAACAAATTGTGAAAGAGCAGCGTGAGCTTTTTCTTTAAATCCGGCTCATCAGCGTAGCGTATTACCCCTTGATAAAATGATTCCAGTTGTGTTTGGCCTAGATGAAGTAGAATGGCTTCTTTTTTGGGAAAATAATTATAAAACGTGCCTTTCGCGATGCCGCATGCCTTTGTAATTTCCTCAACCGTCACATTCTCGAAGCCTTTTTCTTTAAATAATTGTAAAGCCTGCATGAAAATGTGTTCCTTTAGCTCTTGTTTCCTTACATCCCTTAACAAGGTAACCATCACCATCCATTCTGATTAAATGACCACAGTCATTTTATGACTACAGTCATCATTATAGACAGAAAAGGAATTTTTTTCAATATTTATTTATTGTTGGATGTGCTCTCAGATTAAAGCTACTCTTCTATGTAAAAGAGCAAAAAAACCTCCACAAAAGCGAAAATGTCAGAGCTTTTGTGAGTTTTTATTTAGAGAGATGGATTCTGCAAGGGTATTTAGCTTCGATGGCTTCGATGGCTTCAGTCCCAAGGCTGTTTTTTCGTATGGCAAGGCAAAAGAAGAGGGATGCCCTCTCTGGTGAACCCGCTTTAATAGGTACACCTAAGACATCCCTCTTATACTATCTTCCCCTATTTAGTTCCTCGGAGTGCTTATTTTTAACCAAGTGGTACTGCTAACAGACGTGCCAGATCCCTTACGTTCGGTTCCGCTATGCAACTAAAATGGTTCCCGCCGATTGCTATTACTTCTAGTTCACCCAGACAAATGTCTGTCCAGAAATCAACGGTCGTCTCATTGGTGCGCGGTAAAAATAGAAACGGCTCGTTTGCCAACAACAAACGGATGTCCCCCATGTACGGTGGAGGTGTGAAGCGGGCAGCCTTAAAGCTTTGATGAAAGACCTTGCACAAGCCTTCCGCCATTTCAACAGGCATTTGCTCTCCAGTAGCTTTGGCAATTGCTTCAACATAAGCCGTAAAGCGTTCTCTCCTGTCGAGTGTAGACAATCGTTGGAATAGCTCACCCACCTTGTCAAGTCCGTCATCCCCACCGATAGTGCATCCAGAGCCTTGTGGAATAAAATGTCCGTGCTTCTCAATAAGCTGCATGATACCTCGGGCCAAATCATCCTGTTGGACTCCACCAAAACCAGCTTGTTCAAGCGTGATATTCAGATTTGGGACGAAGAGTGTTTCGACCAGCAGATCATCATCGAATTCCGTGATAATCGGCGGAATGTCAATTAGAACTAGGTCTGCGAGATGAATTCCCCGTTCAACAAGGCGTCTGGCTACTTCGATTGCAATTAAACCGCCTAGGGAATAACCAATAAGCTGCATCTGCTTTTGACCGCTTTGTAGCAGGCACTCCGCATAATCGTCCGCAACTGCCTCGATGAGTTCGGACGGATCAAGCGCGCAATATCGCTCGATATCCGCGATGGCGATTCCCACTACGTTCCCCAAATTCTGTTCTTTTAGTTGTTCCAGAAGTGGACGGAAACTGTCCATTGTACCCAAGACAGCGTGGAACACAACTCTCAGTGGGCCTGTCTCCTTGCCCCCAAATGGAATAATGACTGCATTGCTTGAATTTCCCTGATTTTTTAGCCAAGACACTTCCTGATTATGATTTTGTTTTCCTTCTGAACTGCGTGAGCGTATGAATTCTGCCAATGCAGCCACGGTCGGATAGTTCAGCATTTGTCTGAGCAGGGCATCAAAAGGAATTTCCCCGTGTGTAGGGTCCTCAGCCAATTTGTCACGTAGCTTTCCTGCGACTTGCGCCATGATGAGTGAATCAGCGCCGTGTTTGTAAAAGCTTTGCGTTCTGCCGATTCTAGAAATACCCAATGCTTCCGCCCAAACTTGAGCAAGCTGTTCTTCCAGCATGTCCAGACCAGCCTCTTCTGTTTCTGCTATGGTGTTTTGTACATTCGATGCAGGCCGCCATTTTGCCAATTCACGCCGATCTATCTTGCCGTTTCCGGTAAGTGGAAGTGCATCTATAATTTGCAGATGGGAAGGAAGCATATAGGCGGGAAGATGCAGGGAAAGGAAGCTTTCCAGCTCGTCCGCTCTCACTGGCAATCTGTCCTGTTTATAACGTTTGGCAAACAGATGGAAGCCTAGAGAAGAGAGCTTGTTATTTTCTTCAGGCAACGATAGAACATTTTCGTCCCCTTCCTCCTGTAGCAGTTGCATCCATCCTTCATGGTCCAGATAAGAAGTCTCGGCTCGCAACAGATCGCCCGGCTCCATCATCATAAACGCCTGAGAAGCTAGTATCCATAAGTGCTCCACAGTTGGTTCCGTAAATACGAGCCAGCCTCCAGGGCAAATGAGTTCTTTCAGCCTGTTCATGCTTGCCGGAATGTCACGTGCGTTTTCCAATACCCCAGCAGCCAGCACCACATCAAAGCTGTTAGGAGCCAACCCCTGTGCTCGATAATCCTTGTCTACATCAAAAACTCCAAAGCGGACATTTGGGTATTGTCCAAAACGGGCTTTAGCTCCCGGAATGAAAAAGGCAGCAACATCTGTAAATACATATTCGACATCAAAGCCTTCTAACGCTTTTAAGACGTTCTCTGTTGTTGCACCGGTACCCGCTCCGACTTCCAAAATCCGCAAGGTCTTGCCGGTCTGCTGTTGGGCGATGCGTTGTAAAAGTGCGCACATGCACTGATTGAGATAGGTAGCCATGACATGCTCAATATACAAGGAGCGTACGTGGTCGAGCTTACCCTCGGGGAATAGCAAGGAAACCGCATCCTGCTGACCGCTTAGTAGCTCCGGCAGCTTTTCTGCATTTTTTCGCACATAGGCGGTAAAGCCCGCTGTTTGAAGCATATTTGTCCACGCTGTCTCTGCCTGTGTCCAATACTCATCTACCGTCTTAGCGTTTTGCAGTATCGAGCAACTGAACTGTTTTTCAGGGTGCTCAAGCAGCATGCCAGCTTCTGTCAGCTTTGCGATCCAGCGTCGCACAATCCACTGATACTGGGGAAGGATTCCGTCAGATTGCAGAATGTCTTCCATTGAATATTTTTCATTATTGGTAAAGAACCCTAGCTTTTGCAGCGCGGCTAGCATGGAATGGAGCACGGCCTGATCAAGGTCAGCCATCGCCGACTCGATTTCTGCTTTACTCAGTCGATCTGCTACAGCGCTGGCTTGCTCGCCGATCCCGTTTACCAGCATTGTAAATTCGGCATTTTCTGCTTCAGGATTCCGGTCTTTTTGGCGATCGGCTTCCACAACACCCAGCAATACTTGTTCATCGCTCGTACTATCTAGCACAACACCAGCTGCGGCGACGGCAGGATGCTTAAGTAGAGCGGACTCAATTTCACCAAGCTCAATCCGATGGCCTCTGATTTTGACTTGGTTATCCTCGCGACCCAGAAACTCGATTTCACCGCCGGGGGTGTAGCGTCCTAAATCTCCGGTACGATAAAGCCGCTCTCCATCTGCATGGTGTAGCAAAAATCGCTCCTGAGTAAGTGCCGGATCACCCGCATAGCCCTCGGCCAAGCCATGTCCAGTAATATACAGCTCTCCCGTCACCCACACCGGGCAATCACGCATTTGTGAATCTAACACACGGAATCCCTGATTTGCGAGCGGCAGACCGTAAGGAATACTGCTCCAGTCAGCTTCAAGACCTTTATATATATGGTAATTGGACCAAATGGAGGCCTCTGTAGCCCCACCCAGACTGACGATTTGTACAGAAGGCATTCGTTTTTGCATTATGTCAGGCAGCGTCAGAGGAATCCAGTCACCGGAAAGCAGGGCCAGACGCAATGCTAATGCATCTATGCTAGGTTCAGAATCTAAATAAGTGACCAGCATTTGCATTAAGGCTGGTACCGAATTCCACACGGTAATCCCATGCTCAACCATTAGCTCGGCCCAGTGAGATGGGTCGGTCTGTCGATCGGCATTCGGATAAACTAATGCACCACCAACGGACAGCGGGCCAAAGATATCATAGACGGACAGATCAAAGCTTAGTTGAGCAAGACCCAGCACGCGATCTTCATTGTTGACAGTAAAGCGGCGATTGATGTCCGCAATGGTATTGGCTGCTGCGCGGTGACTAATGACAACCCCTTTCGGCTGACCAGTGGAACCAGAGGTGTAGATGATATAAGCTGGTAAGTCCGGATTTGCTGGTGATTGGATCGGCTTATCCTGAGATGGCTCAACGTTATCCACTTCAATTGTTTGCAGGTTGCTTGGCAATGACAGTTGTATTGTGGACGTCGTTAAGACAAAGCGGACATTCGCTTGCTCCAGCATAGCCTGACGACGTAATTCTGGCTGCTTTATGTCAAATGGAACGTAAACAGCTCCAGCTAGTAAAGCACCCAACACTGCTGTAACCTGATGCGCGCATTTGTCCATCACGATAGCAACGCGATCCTGAGCTTTGCAGCCAAGCTCTTTTAATTTGTTAGCCACAGCAAAAGCACGTTTCACCAGCTCTTCGTATGTCATGTAACCTTCGCTATCAAACACGGCAGGACGGTCTGGATTTGCCAATGCTTGCTTTACTATTTGCTCGTGCAGGCAATAGTCCGGCAAGGGAGCCGCTGTCGCGTTGACACTGTTGCGTTCTGCAATCTGCCAGACAGGTAACGTAATCACATCCCCTGTCTCCCAGACTTGCTCGGTTCTAGCCAGCGCATGGAGCAATTCTGCAAACGCATCAAACATGTCGTCAATCATTTGATCTGGGAAGACACCCTCTCGCACGTCCCAGTTGACTTGTAGCCCTGCTGAGCTATCCATAGCCTGACAATCGATGAAAACCTGCGGCGTTTGGCTGATACCGTACCCGGAGATTTTACCTGTTAGCTGGCTGCCTTCCGAGGGTTCAACAAGCCCGATCGCACTTGTAAACACTACAGGCATCAAAGCAGCTTCACGTCCGCGTCTGCGTGCCATTTCTCGCATAACCTCTACACCAGAAAACAAGCGATGATCCAAATCTTCAAATAGCTGTTTTTGAATGGTACGCGCTCGTTCTTGGAAGGAGCGCTCCGCATCCAAATCTACGGCAAGCAAATTGACCGATGTAAAGTCGCCGACAATATCATGGACTTGCTCATGTAAGGGCTGCCGGTTTAATAACGTCAGATTCAGACAAAAAGCACTGTTTCGACTCCATCGCTCAATCACAGCGGCATAGGCAGTCATCACAGCAGTTGTTGGTGTCAATCCACGTTTTTGAGCTCGTTGCTTGAACGTGTCCCAGGCCGTTTTGTCCAATCGGATGAATCGGCGTTGGAAGCGGGCCTCTCCTGCGTTTTCGTGCTGTCTAGTTAAAGGTAGGTCTGGAGCTTGGGGCAACGTATCCATTCGTTGTTGCCAATATTCTTTATCCCTGACGTACGCCGTTGTTTCCTTTAAGCTGCGCTCGGCGATTAGATAATCACGGAATGTAAGGGATAGCTCAGGCAACGTTCGTTCTGACTCTTTGTAGAGCATCTCAAATTCCGCCAATAGTAGCCAGATACTTGCCCAATCGGCGATGAGAAATTCCATGGATACATGAAGCACGGTATTATCACTCATTTTGGTCACGCCAATATCAAACAAGGGCCAACGAGCTGTATCGTAAATACGATGCCCCATTTTTTCACGAATGTCCCCAAGTCTGGCTGCTGCCTCCTGTTCAGTCAAGCCGCTGGTGTCGGTATAAGCCACTTCGAAGTGCGGTACACTCTCCAGAACCCGCTGCTCTCCATTTTGATCGATCGTTGCCCGTAGCATATCATGGCGAGCTATGAGCAGATTCCAAGCTTCCTGTGTTCGTTTATGATCGAGCTTGGGATAGTCTAGTTCCAAATAGATGTGGCATGCCACACCTCCGTAACCAAACAGATCATGGCGTCCCAGCAAATAAGCTGACTGCACATCTGTCAGCGGGAAAGGTTCAAACCGGGCTTGAGGATCAGATATGACCGTCACTGGTCGTTTTTCGGCATGCAATAGAGCCAAAATATCTTCTTTATGCTCTTTTAGCGCTTGTAAATCGCCGGCTGCAAGCGTTCCTTTGGGTGCTCTGTAGCGTAGGCTTCCATTTTCTTCCCATAGAAAAATTCCTTCATTGCGAAGGCGCGTCAGCAACTCGGCACAATTCGTCTTGAGGTTTTGGGGCATATGTACACACTCCTATTTTTTGAGCTTGACCATTTCGTTATAGATGGATGACGCTACAGCAATGCTGCTATACGTCAGCATCCGCTTCCTTCCTGACAACAAATAGCTTTTGTCCCAGGGGAGCGAGCGGATGCTCTTCATTCGGCAGTATGACAAACTCCTTGGCACCTGCGCCCTGTATGACATCAGTCCACTGCTGAACAGACATGAAGGTTGATTGCGTGTTTTTCCGATCGTCCTCGGGAGGAGTCATCATAAAGGCCTGTGAAATCAGCATCTCCACAAATTCCCGAGTAGGCTCTGTAATGACCAACCATCCTCCCGGAACAAGACTTTGCATGAGATTGCGGATGACCTGATCCGTGTCGCGCGCATTGTTAAGCATGCCTGCCGCAATAACGATATCGATGCTTTCAGGTGTCAATCCCTGCTCAAACAGATCTTTGTCAATATCGACAGTCTGGAATCGCATCCAAGGGTAATTTTTGAAGCGTTCACGAGCTGTTGAAAGGAAAAAGTGAGACACATCTGTATACAGATAATCCAGATTCAACTGTTTGGAAACGGATGCATTCAGCCGCTCCACAACTACATCCGTGGTTGCTCCCGTCCCGGCGCCTACCTCCAGAATGCGTAGAGAAGCCTTAGAGGAAGTAGACAAAGAAGAGGACGTAGCCTGTTTGATAGCAGCGATTCGCATCACCGCTTCTGCTACCGATTTATTTAAATACCGCGCTATAAGCGTATCCCGATACAGAGCATTAGCAACATTCATGCGTCCCTCGGGAAATAATAGCAGTGCGGCCTGTTGACTATCATTCATCAGCTCCGGGAGTTTATCGGCATTAGCCATGAGATAGTCGATGACCATCGGAGAGCCAAGTTTTCCGTTCCATGCTTCCTTAACTAACTCCCAACGACGCTGCACCTCATCTGCTGTCATCTGAATCGAGCATTGATACTTTTTATCGGACTGCGTTATATAACCGCGATCCGTCAATATCTGTAACCAACGCATAATGACAGGCTGATGACGTGATGCTACCTTCGCGACAGAGAAAATGTCTTCCATTCTATATTCCTGTTCGGCTGTTATAAGCGCTCCTTGCGATTGCAAGGCAAACAGCATGGAAGATAAAGCTGCTTCATCTAGTCGTTCAATGCACATTCTCACTTGTTCAGCGTTAATCCCTCTCCATTCTTTCTCAGCATATGCTGTGCAAGAAAATACATCATTTTTAGTCAAAGGATCGACTGATGACTCGGTATGATCGCATGCAGCTTCCGCGATACGAAAGGCAGCTTCCTGTAAAGACTCGATCGACAACGGTTGATGATTGCTGTTGGAGCGTAGCACTGGATATCCCAATGCCTGAGTCCAATCCTGCCACTGACGCGAGCATAAAAGCTCCTGTTGCGCCTGTGTATCCATTACAGACTTGTCAACCTGCCCGAAGATCATCTCCCGCATTGCTAATAAATCCCTACCGATGGCCCGGGGCCACTGCGTCATTAGAATGTCCTTATAGCTGATAGGCTCTGCTGGTCCCAATATTTGCGTGCTATTTCCAAGCAAGTGTGCGGGTGGTGCCGCTGACAGTTGCTCATGAATGTTCGGAAGATCCGGAACATGCAAACGCGGCTGCCACACAACAGGACCATGCGTATCTGTAAGTGACAAACTGCCACCTGCCACGCCAATTGTTACCCGATGCAGTAAATGAAGGTGGTTGTCCGGATCATGGGGATCAACCTCATTATGGGCCCGCAGGGTAATCGGAATTTTTCCAAGCAGGCCGGTTAACACTTGAAACGGTCCCTCATCCTTGATGACATGACTGATTTTCCATGGACGAATGGTCGGCAATGCTTCTTGCAGGATGTGCATCAGCGGGAAAGAAACCTGAGTGGAACACACAGCATCAATGTATAGGGCTGGTTGTTGTTGTAGCATTGTCTGGGCGCATGCAATAAAACGGCGCACAGCAGGCAAATGTACATAGAGATCCCCTGTCTTGAAATGTACGCCATGCTGTCGCGCTACCTTGAGGCAAAGAGCTAAGTCTTTGTGATGGATCGGCTGTTCAGAAATGACGTGAATGTTGCGAGCAAGCAGTTTAAGCGACATTTCAGTGCCATTGCCGCCCATGACTGTGGAGCGTACTACGACGCAAGCAAGATCAATATCGTCAGGAAGTTGCTCAATATCTGTATATAACTCAATACCGTAACGTTCTGCGCAACTTCGGGAGCGCTCGCTGCCCTTTGCCAATAAACCTACCAATTCAAACTGTTCTGGCAATGCTTTAACAGCCTCCAGATAGAACTGTCCAAATCGGGAACCACATACCACGGTACGCAACCTACGATTCTCTATCATATGCCACCTCTACTTTATTTCGATTAATGAATGCGTAAGGTCAATCGTCTGCTCGCGTAAAGCATCGATCAGACTTGTCGCCGATACGCCTTCTGCCACAAAGAAGCAACCTGAGTTGGCACTCTTATCTTTTGCAATCAAACGAGCTACCGTTCCGGCAATGATGCCCGATAACCGATTCCAATCTCCCGGATACAAAAGGGTTGAAACCAGCCGCATTTTTTTACCGCTACGGTTACCGGTGGCATTCAGATGAAACATAGTGAAGTCCTCAACACCCTGTTTCTTTGTATTGAACTGCTCAACCAGCAGTTGGGCTGAAGCCTTTTTCTGTTCTTCTGTTTTGTATTGCTGCAAAGCCTTGATCATCACAAATTGATTCAAGACAGAATTATTTTGAAAGCTATTGTAAAAATAGGCGGATGATATATTCTTTTGTTTAGCCATTTGGCTGAATTCCTGAGTTAAGATCGGATAAGTGTCACGTTTGCCTGCCGGGAGTGGCAATTCATAATTTCGATGAAACGAGCCATCTATTTTTTGCGCTTTTCCCTGCTTGCAATAGGTCATACCCAACCCGGTATCTTCCTCAATGCTACACACAATGTCGTAGGCCGCATTCAAGGAAAAATCGCCCTGACCCGCAAAAAACAATTCTAGAAAATCGACTTCTTCAAAATCGTTTTCAGCGATGTAGGCCGGGAAAATTTCTGATAACCCAGGGTAAACCCCTGCTGAAATGATAAACAGCAGTCCCTTCTCAGTGATCTCATTCTGTCTCTTTAGCAATTGACGATAGAGATGCTCATCTCCTGAAACATCTACATAATGGACGGCATGGTCTATGCATACAGAGGCGACTGTATCGACAATTTGCTTGGAAGGCCCCGCACAATTGATGACGATATCGCATGGGCTACAAAAGCGATGAAGCTGTTCCTCGTTAAAAACATCTACTTGCAGGCATTCGATCCTCTCTTCCATCCCCTTAAAAAGCTCACCAAGCTTTGCAGGATTTCTGCCTCCTAACACAACATGATGGTTTGTAAAGGCAAGAATGGTCTGTACGGCTTCTTTGCCTACGGTTCCACTAGCTCCCAGGATGCCAATCGTTTTTTTATCCAATGGTCTCTCTCCCTTTCCAGCCTGATTCTGTGCGCTTGCCTTCAAAGAGAAGACAAGGCTGACGATTGGCAAAAAGTCGCTGTTCCTTGTTCATTCTCCTTGAAGACAACGCAGGTCAGTTTTAGTTCATCAAATAGTTCCCTCGTCATAATTTGCCGCAAGCTGTTCCGTCTCTGAAGCACTTGTGTCAATGAACTTTGCAAGCATGCAAATCGTGGAATACTCAAAAAGAGTTTGCATCGACAATCCAATTTGATATCGCTCTTTTAGGAGATTGATGCATTGAATCGCACGTAACGAATCCCCGCCCCGTGCGAAGAAACTGTCGTGTATCCCAATCGGGCTACAATTCAACACCTCTTCCCAAACACTAGCTATGCTGATTTCTGTCTGTGTGGAAGGTGCAACATGTGCTTTTTTCGGCAAGCTTTCCTTCTTCCCGCCGAGCTTCGCAAGTGCTTTACGATCTACTTTTCCATTAGCTGAAAGGGGTAGCTTATCAAGTAGCACATACTCGGTTGGCACCATGTAGTCAGGTAGCATTTTCTGCATCCAATCGGACAGTTTTTCTGGTCTAAACACCTTAACTGTTTCAGGTGCCTGTGCCACGATGAGATGTCGATCGAATTTTGCTGCGACCTGATTGGTTTGCGGGAATGCCCGTACATGTGAAAAGCCCTGTCTCTCCAGTCTCGTGCACCATTGATCTGGCGCTAATAAAGGAAGATAATTCGCCTTACGCTCATCCTCTAGATGACTGAATCCATCTTCGAAGAACCCGACAGTGGTCAGCATAAGTCGGCTATTACGAGTGGACTCTACTAGGAGCATAACTCCACCCGGTGCCAGCATTCCTCTCAGGTACTCAAGTGTCATATCCAGGTTTCGTGAGCGATGGAGAGTATTATCTGCGACAATGACATCGAAAGAATGCGGTTCATAGCCTTGCCATAGCGGCGCTGTATTCATGTCAAACAACCCGTATTCAAGTGGCGCCTGCTCTCCCCACTCCTGTTTTGCCCTATCTGTAAAAAAGGCAGACTCGTCAGCGTAGACATATCGAGTACGCTCCACAGGCAGAGCGGAAACAAGTGTTTGTGTCAAACCTCCGACCCTTGTACCGATTTCTAGCACCCGCAGCTCTTTGCCAGCTGGGTAGCTGTTCACTATGGTGCAAAACACCTCTTTAGCAAGATTGCTGTAATACTCGCGCGTAAAGTCAAACCTCTTCAGGCCTGCTGGTGTCAACGAAGCATCTTCTGTAAAGAAAAGCTCAAGTGGATCAAGCTTGCCTGTTAAAAGATTCATAAACAAGGAAGAGTCTCGCGAAAAATGATCTTCTAGAGCCTGTACTGCTTCCATACCTGCAGGTGATACCGACAACGTGTTATCCTGAGTGAATGTAGCTAGCCCCTCGCGTAATGAACGGAGACTTTGGTATGTTCCGTCCTCATTTTTAACGAGTAGCCCTTCTTCCACAAGCACAGTAAGCCAGTGAAGCAGCAGGGTCTTGTAACGCGGATGAATCTTGCATTGGCGCACCAGATCATCAATAAAATAACGCTCTCCTTGACTTGAGAACATCCCCATCTCATCTAGCGTGCGGCAGATGAAGGCAGAGCTTACACGGTCGGCCTCATGGAGGAACCGCGCGATTTCCTCAACATCCATAGAATCAGGAACTTGGGCGGCCTGTAGCTGACCAGCACTGCTGATTTCCTGCCAACGTGATTCACAATCAGCCGGATCTGCCTGCTCGGTTTCCAACAGCTCCGCTCCTCTTAGCTGATCAAGTACCACATACCCCACCAAGCGTTTCTCCTCGCCTGATTCGTCCGGTACTGCAACGATAGCGTTCTTCACTCCGTCATGACGGTTCAGAGCCGTTTCAATCTCTCCTAGTTCAATCCGATGGCCGCGGATTTTCACCTGAAAGTCTTCCCGACCAAGAAACTCTAGATTGCCATCAGGCAAGTAACGACCCAAATCGCCTGTACGATAGAGACGTTCACCTGTATGCGGATGATTGATGAACTTGTCATTTGTCTTGCTTTCATCCTGCCAATAGCCTTTTGCAAGGCCGACTCCACCGATATAGAGCTGTCCTGGCACCCATACCGGACAATTTTCCATCCATTCGTTAAGCACATAAAAGCGCTGATTGATCATCGGACGACCATAAGGAATACTCTTCCAGCTTGGGTCAATGTCTTTGATCGGATACAGATTCGACCAGATCGACGCCTCTGTGGCTCCACCCAAGCTGATCACCTGTACTTGTGGGAAATAAGCCTTAATCTTGTCTGGCAAATCTAATGGAATCCAGTCACCGCTCAACAGAACCAGACGCAGGGTTTGCGGCAGTTCTAAATTTCTTCCGGAAGCATACTCGATCAGCATCTGCATCAGTGCCGGAACCGTGTTCCAGACTGTCACCTGCTCCTGCTTCATCCATTCAATCCAGTGGGCAGGATCTTTGGCCTTGTCTGCTTCTGGCATGATGATCGTTCCACCCGCTGCCAGCATGCCGAAAATGTCGTACACCGATAGGTCAAAATTCAGATTGGAAAGGGCCAGTACTCGATCTTGTGGTCCTACAGAAAAACGTTGATTCACATCTTCAATCGTGTTAACAACGCCTCGATGGTCGATCATAACCCCTTTTGGCAAACCTGTTGACCCTGAGGTGTAAATCACGTAGGCTAAATCCTCTGGCTGCCCTGCAAACGGCAGTAGGCTCATTGCCTCAACCCTTGCTGGCATCTGATCTACTACTAATCGTTCAACGTCCTCAGGCCAGCTCAATCGCTCATCCAACCATGACTGAGTAAGCACAATGCGAACTTGTCCGTCACGCAATAGCTGCGAACGACGCTCGTCAGGATGCGCTGGATCGATAGGCAGATACGCCGCACCAGACTTCAGAATCCCAAGCGTTGCCACAACCTGCTCCCAGCCTTTCTCCATCACAACGGCAACCAGTGTGTTAGGCTTGGCTCCCTTTGCCTGCAACAAATTAGCAATTTTATCGGCAGAGAGGGATAACTCCTCATACGTCAAAGTCCGATTGGCAGAAATGACGGCTGGATGGTTCGATTGCTGAACCGCTTGTTTTGCAAATCGTCCAGTGAGCGTTTCTGAAGATACAGGCGCATCTGTATCGTTGGCCTCAATCCTTGCCTCTAAACGTGGAACAGAAATAAGACTAGACGTCTCTTTCTGCCAGATCGCCTCATCGTCAGTCAGACGCTGTAGCAATTGGCAATAAGCACTGAACATGTCAGCAAGCATTCCCTCAGGGAACAGCCCTTCTACCGCATCCCAAATCAGGAGCAGTTCCTCGTCTTGCTCCACTACCTGATGGTCGAGCCATACCTGCGGTGTTTGCGTAATGTTATACATGAGCTTGCCCAGCCACTTTCCATCTGTCTCGCTACCGCTCCACTGGCTAACCCCAAGAGCACTTGTAAAGACTACCGGCATCGTGACACCATGATGCTCACCCGTTTGCTTTGCCAATTCGCGTTGTACCTGAACTCCTCCAACATACGGATGATCCAAATCGCTCCAAAGCTGCTGCTGCAAATTCCGTCCCCGCTCCAACAATGTCTTACCTTTGGAAAGCTCCACAGCCAGCAAGGTCAATGTAGTGAAATCTCCTACGATATCGTTAACCTGTGCGTGAAGCGGCAGTCGGTTGAATTGTGTCAGATTAATTGTAAAACGGGAGCTCTTGCTCCAAGCCCCAAGCGTTTCAGCATAAGCTGTCAGTAGAATTCCTGACGGTGTAAGTCCAACCTCCGCCGTCCGTTTTTTAAGCTTCTGCCACGCTTGTTTAGACAGCTTTGCTTCCAAACGGCTAAATCGTTGTTCCGTAAGAGATTCTGGACTTTGAGCCAAAGGTAGCTGAGGAGCAGGAGGCAAATCAGGCAATCGAGCAATCCAATAATCGAGATCGCGTTGATACAGCTCAGATGCCTTAAGCTCTTCCAAGGCAAGAACATAATCCCTAAATGACAATTCTAATGTCGCCAACGGTGCATCCGCCTCATGATAGAGCCTAGTCCATTCGCTCAGAAGATGAAACATGCTCCACCCATCAAAAATCAGGTTGTCAAAGCTGATATGCAAACGAACGCACTCTTCTCCAAAGCGGGAAGCCCTTACGTCAAACAAAGGCCACACGTCTGTAGAAAGCACCTGATGCGACATTTCTTCCCGAATCTGCTCCAATTCGGCTTCGACCTCTTCAGGGGCCTTTCCTCGTAAGTCATTGACATGAATCAGATAGGCTGGAACATCCTCTAAAATTCGTTGCTGCCAGCCATCCGGCATGATAACAGCCCGCATCATTTCGTGGTGATCAATCAGTCTCTGCCAAGCACGATTGATCCGCTCAATATCTAAATTTTGCCCTTCAATCTCAAAATAACAATGCGTGGAAACATTGCCCAATGCGTATAGACCGCTTCGACCCACCCAATACGCCTGCTGAATATCGGTCAATGGGAAAGGCTGGTTCCGATCCTGTGGTATCGGTACGATTTGTGGTAGAGCTTCCGCCGAATCGTCATGCAGCCCTCTCTGGTCCTTAAGCGTCTGGACTTGCTCTGCCATCCCTGCAATCGTAGGCTTTTCAAAAATCCGCCCCAATGACAGCTCTATCTCAAACCTACTGCGTACCAGAGCACTTAATTTGGTAGCCAAAAGAGAATCTCCGCCCAATTCAAAATAGTTATCCGTAATACCAACACGATCCATATCAAAAAGCTGGCACCAGATCGCCGCAAGGTCTGTTTCAATTGGCGTCCTTGGAGCTGTATAAGCCTTTTCCGCCTTAGCCTTGATCAGCTTGTCAGGGGTCGGCAGTGCTTGTCGATCCACCTTACCATTGGAAGTGAGTGGCATTTCGCTCAGTAGTAGGAAAGCTGATGGCACCATGTAATCAGGCAGCTTTTGGCTCAAAAAACCAGAAAGCTTACCCGGGCTGAATTGTGTAACATGATGCGGTGCCTGCGCAACGATTACATGCTGGCCAAAGACACTTGCCGGATCATTCTGCTCTGGGAAGGAGGCAACCTGCGCGAAGGTTTGTTCCTGCAATAATTGTTGCCACTTTTCAACAGATAAAAGCGGTCGTTGTTCTGCGTGTCTTTCGTCTTCAAAATGGATAAATCCGTCCTCAAGGAACCCTGTACTTACTTGCTGTAGACGACTATTGCGCGTCATTTCCAGCAAAATCAGCAAGCCTCCAGGAGCAAGAAGGGATTGCATATGTAAAAGAGCCGTTTCAAGATTACGTGCACGATGCAGAGAATCCGAGGCAATAATGACGTCATACTGATGCGCATCATAGCCCTGATCCAGTGGATTTTGATCGATATCCAACAACTGATAATGCACAAACGAATACTTCTTGAATCTGTTTTTAGCCGCACTTGTAAAGAAGGTCGAGTTGTCCGTGCATGTATAAAGGGCTGCATCGGAGCGCAGTAAAGCTAGTAACGATTCAGTTAACGCTGAGCTCCTTGCGCCAATTTCTAAAATACGCAGCGGTTCAGATCTGTTTTGCAGGCCATGTTGGATATCTTCCATGATTGATTGTGCAATGCTATTTCTGTGCTTTGTGCCAGGAAGTGCTTGCATCAGATCATTTGGGGTCAAACCCAGCTCATCTGAAAAGAAATAAGCCAGCGGATCAAGCTCTCCTGTCAAAAGTGCAGCATTGGCGTTGTCCATTTGCTGGAGATAACGTAAAAGTGCTTGTGCATGCTGTTCCCATACAGGAGGTAAATGGCTTTCCAATGTCTCCTCAAGCCGTTCTTCCGATATGGTCTGAACGATCACGAATGCGTCCGGTGCTTCTGTTCTGACAATGCCCTCGTCGGCCAATATCTGAAGCCACTGTCTGATTAACTCGCGGTAACGAGGTTGAATGCTACAATACTGCATCAGAGAATCGAGCGTGTAGCTTTGATTTGTCTGCAAATCTACCCCTGCTTGTTTCAGCGCACGGCAAATATAGCGAACACCAAGGCGCTCCATATAGGCCCAAAACACAGGAAAATCTGTTGGACTAATCTCATTGAGCCATTCTTGTTCGCGTCCTGCCTTCATTACATTGTCCCAGAGTACCTCGGTCTGTTTCAGATCAGCGCTTACGCTGTCATACAAGGATGACTCATTTGCCTGTTCTGGAACCACATAGCCGATCAGATGCTTGTTTTCCCTAGAATCGCCCACTGCTGTGACGACTGCATCGCGTACACCTGGATGCTGTTTCATGGCCGTTTCGATCTCACCCAGCTCAATACGATGTCCTCTGATTTTGACCTGAAAATCCTGGCGTCCGAGAAATTCAATTGTTCCGTCAGGCCAATATCGTCCTAGATCACCGGTTCGATACCAACGGGAACCATTCCAATT
The DNA here is from genome assembly GCF_026891775.1 of Brevibacillus halotolerans. Lineage (NCBI taxonomy): Bacteria > Bacillati > Bacillota > Bacilli > Caryophanales > Paenibacillaceae > Brevibacillus > Brevibacillus halotolerans. The sequence goes on along the minus strand of NZ_JAPTNK010000005.1, from coordinate 123,576 downwards.
AACAAAACGTTCTTCGGTAAGCACCGAATCACCCCGATAGCCTAATGCGACACCGGCTCCTCCAATCCAGAGTTCGCCTGCTACCCAGTCGGGGCAATCTCTTCCTTTGATATCCACCACTCGATACGCCTGATTGGTCAGCGGACGCCCATAAGGAATCGATGTCCAATGCGCTGGCAACGGCAATGTAACCTGGAAGAAATTTGACCAGATGGATGCTTCTGTAGCTCCCCCCATCGCTATCAGCTCGCTATGCGGGGCTACACGTTTCAGACGCGGTGGCAAATCTAGGCCAATCCAGTCACCGGACAGCATCGTTAAGCGAATCGGCAAGCTGTCGTACTGTCCGCTTTCCGCGGCGATTAATAGCATATCGAGCAGTACTGGGACCGAATTCCAGAGTGTGATCTGATACTTGTCAACCAGCTTAGCCCAATGGCCAGCATCACGGCGTGTCTCCTCGGTAATCAGCACAAGAGAGCCGCCCACGCTCAATAGTCCAAATATGTCATAGACAGAAAGGTCAAAATCAAGAGCGGAAACCGCTAAGATACGATCAGTGGAACCAACCTGATAGCGCGTGTTAATGTCAGCAACCGTATTCCATGCTCCAAAATGACTGATTTCTACCCCTTTTGGCTCACCAGTAGAGCCTGAAGTAAAGATGATATAAGCTTGACTATCCCCAGAAATTGAAACCGGTTCACTCAAAGGAGCTATGCTCACCGCGTTCGCGATTGACAAGACAACGGCATCCTCTGGCCAATCCAAAGCTTGAGCCCATTCATCATCGGTTAGAACGTATCGAATGTCTGCTTTTTTATGAATTCGCTCGCGACGAGTAGCCGGTTGTCCGGTGCCAATCGGAACATAGCAGCCACCAAGTGCCATAATGCCAAGCACCGCAGCGATTTGGTTGATTCCCCTCGGCATGGTAACGGCAACAGGATCGCTCGATTTTATTCCCTGTTCCTTAAGAAAAGCCGCCACCTGCAACGCGTACCTAGATAGTTCGCCATACGAAATATTTGTATCTGTATGACTATCAATCAACGCCGTTTCTTGCGGATTCGTAGCAGCATGCGCAAAGAATGCACTGTGCAAGCATTGACCCGGTTGTGCAAGTAACAATTCACTGTCCTGGTTCTGCCTTTGCCGCTCCAGATTAGGGAGAAGCTTTGGCGTAGCTTGCCAATCATTGTCATGGGCAACTAGCCAGTCCATAAGTTGGCCAAAAGCAGTAAACATTTGGTCAATCATGCCGTCCGGGAATAGCTGATCGATAGAATCCCACGCCAGCAATAAGCCACCATCCATTTCATAGGACTGGAAATCAAGCCATACCTGGGGCGTTTGCGAAATCATATAGGAGAGCTGTCCTAAAGTCTGACGGCATTCCTCATTGATGAGCGGTGTACCTAAATTGCATGCAAAAACAACAGGAGCAAAATCCCGCTCCCCCGGGCGAACTCTCGCCAAATCACGTTGAAGCTGTACGCCCGAATAAGCTGCGTGAGCGACATCCTGATGAAACTGTGCTTGCACCGCATGAACACGGTCCAAAAAGGATTGACGGGTACGTAGGTCAACAGCAAGCAAAAGCAGGTTGGTAAAATCGGCAACAACCTCTTCAATGCCAGCGTCACCGGTTTGACGATCAAACAATGGTATATTAATGAGAAACTGCGAATGGGTGCTCCAGCGATCAAGAATTTCTGCATATGCCGTTAACAGTACCATCGCCGGTGTGACTCGTTTGGCTGCGGATCGTTTTTGTAAAAGCTTCCAGTCCTCAGCTTTCATGAAATAGTTCCTTCTTGTAAAAACAGGTGCCTTAATCATTTCCGGTTTTTCCTTCAGTGGTAAGCCCGGCGCTCCTGGTAGCGTGGACAGCCTCTCCTGCCAATAGTGGGCGGCTTGCTTTCTATCTGAAGTCCGGTGCTGTATTTCATGCTGAAGATAGCTGGCAAAGCTCCAATGAGCAGGTGCCGCTGGTTGGCAGCCACGTGCATATGCCGCTGCTAGATCACGTAACAGAATGTGCAGGCTTTGCACGTCAGCAACAAGTAAATCAATATCAAAATGCAACCGGGTACGCCCCTCTGGCAACAAACTCAACTCCAGACCCGCTACCTCTCCCTTCTCCACCGCCAGACGACGATGTGACAGACGGCCACGTATACTCTCCAGTTTCAGAGCGAGCTCATCCTCGGTATATAAACGCAGGTCATGTACAGGCACTGTTGTTGTATAAGGAGTGTTCAGCACCTCTTGCAGTCCATCGGCCAAAAATCTTACTCGAAGCATCGGATGATGCCTGAATAGCTGTTCCCATGCGGCTTGCAGACGTCCATGCTCCACGCCTGTGCCATCAATCTCAAGATAGGCATGGCATCCAACTCCGCCCAGCGGCTGATCATCTTGACGTCCAATCCAATAGGCATATTGCACATCCGTCAGCGCAAAAGGACTATTCGTCTCCTCTTGTGCTTGGACTGTTTGTGCTTGGACTGTTATATTATTGTCAATTATGGAAGAAGGCGCTGGACTGTTTTTTTGCAGAAGCGCCCACCAATCGCTCAGGTGAGGGGAAGCGATCAGCTCAGCAAACGTAACCTTCACGCCTTCCTTTCGCCATTTGTTGACCATTCTCATCATTTGTAACGAATCCAGCCCCAGCTCGATCAGATTCTGATCATCATGAAACTCGACAGGCGCAGGCAGCATAGCCTGAATCTGCCTCCGCACCTCCTCATAGCTTAATGAGGAGGCAGGGCTTGTGGATTGGCTGTCAATGCGCAGATGTTTCATCAGAGTTACCACCTTCCCAGGCAATGCCTATACTGGTTTTACTTTTTCTACTTCACGGCTGGATACAACCAGCTGCCTGGAAAAACTGCTCAATTTTTCACGTGTTTCTTCCAGCTCTCTGGTTGGTAAAGACATCTCTACCACGCCTGCTCCGGCATGCAGCCATGCACTGTTGTTTTGTTGATAGATTGTTCGTAGCACCAGCGCTGCGTCCATTGCACCATCGCTGTCAAAGGTCATGACGCAGCCACTGTAGAGATTTCTCGGTTCAGACTCAAGTCTGCCTATGGCATCGATCGATTCTTTTTTGGGAATACCAGAAGCAGTGACGGCAGGGAACAGGGCACGGAACGCATCCCATGAGTTAAACTCAGGCTTTATTTTCCCTTTCAATCTTGAAGCAATATGCTGAACGGTTCCCCGACTGGCAACAGACATGAAATCACTTAAAAGGATCGTCGTAGAATCGCAGACGCTTTTTAGCTCTTCAAAGGCAAGTTTTACAGATACCGCATGCTCCGCGATTTCCTTAGGATCATTTAAAAGCTCATCCTTAAGCTTGTCTCCCTCGTCCTCGTTGCATCCACGCGACCGTGTTCCTGCAAGCGGGAAGGTACTTACCCATCCATTGCTATCAACCTCAACCACCGTTTCTGGACTAAAGCCAGCCACGTGCAAACCATCGAGGCTAAGCAAAAAGGAACGAGCAGGAGTGTTGACTCTTCTACCTGCGATATAGCTAGCCACCATATCAAGCTCTTGGTGGATCGGAATTTTTCTAGATAGGATCACCTTGTGGTATTTGCGCTCCTTAATCTCTCGAACAGCCTCTGCTACCCCTTGCATGTAGGCTTCAGCGCCATACGTATCCACCTCAGGAACATCCATTTTTTGACTGACCACTCTTTGTACAAGCGCATTTTTCTCGTCGTCGAGTCCATTCTCTCGAAGCTTTCGCAGTAAATCAGCGAATTCATTTCGTTTTTCTTCACGTAGAGCTCTTAACAGAATAGAGCCTTTGGTAAAACGAATCTCCACCTCTGGAATAAACAGCTTAATAAGACGACCGGCTTCAGACAGTAATGGCAGATTCTGATAATAACGGGCCATTCCAAAGTTAACCGTTCCATAAGCACGCCAGTTTTTTAGCGGTATAGAAGCAAATGCTTTGTCAATGGTTGCACTTAGCAAATTATTTTCAAAACGGATTGTTTGGTTGTCATAGGCTAGGGTTGTATGTTGCTCATCTACAGTTAGAAGAGCATGAATTCCCATCCCCAACGACAGCTCATCACCGTTTTCATAAAGCAGATAGTTTTCATATAGACTTTGCTCAACAATTTGTGAAGCTGCCAAATGAACGTCTCCCTCAAAAGCAATCGTTTCCTCCAGATAGGAGACCTCGCACGTCGTTGCATGGCTCTTTGGTGCTGTCGCTAATTCTTTGAGTTTGGCTTTATTTACTTTACCGACGCTAGTAAGCGGCCAGTAATCGATGAATTCGATTTGATCGGGCATCTTATAACGCGCCACTCCCTTTTCATGGAAAAAGGCATGAATGTCAGCAAGGGTGATGTCCTGATTGTCAGTAATGATATAAGCGCAGCTTTTTTCACCAAGTGTTGGGTCTGGCAGAGTAATCAGAGCGGCATCCTTGATATCTGGATGCATACGCAGGTACGCCTCTACTTCAGCAGGCATAATTTTTTCCCCCGCTCGGTTGATTTGCTCCTTGATTCGTCCCCCGATCTGGAAATTTCCCTCCGGTGTGATCCTTGCCTTGTCTCCAGAACGATAAAAGCCATCAGGAGTGAAGCTCTCGCGGTTCTGCTCCGGGGCTCTGTAGTACCCGCTTATTGTATAGGGGCCTCGAACGATAAGTTCCCCATATGCACCTGCCTCAACGTCATTTCCATATTCATCAACGATTCGAACCTCATCCGCATCGGAGAGTGGACGTCCCTGACAACTGATGATGACAGACTCTGGATCATCAAGGGATGTGCAGCAGATGAGACCCTCTGCCATTCCAAACACCTGCTGGAGCTTACATTTCATTTCATGAATGACGCGTTTTGCGAGATTTTCATCTAACATGGAGCCGCCTACCTGTAGAACTTCAAGGCTTGAGAGATCGTTGGAGGTATCCCATTCCAGCACTTCAAGCCATACATGGACAATAGAAGGTACAAGCGCAGTGATGGTCACCCGCTCTTTTTCAATAAGGGGAAAAGCTTCGTCGCAGCTTGTTGTTTGACACAGCACGACTTTGCCTCCAGCAGACAGTGTGCCAAGAATTCCGGGGCAGCAGAGAGGAAAGTTATGCGCAATCGGTAAAACAGCAAGATAGACGCTTTGCGGAGTCAGTTTGCAGCGCGTTGCGGCTGCTTTTGCATTGTATGCGTAATCGGCATGAGTTCTTGGAATGAGCTTTGGAGTACCGGTCGTTCCACCGGATAAGAGCAACAGAGCCGTGTCCTTGTATGATGGTACATCTAGCTCTTGTGGTGTCCCGCTGATATCAGCAAGATTGATGCCGATGTCGCTTTCTCCATCAGTCATGACAAATTTGACGGACGGATGCTTTTTAACCAATTGTTGCGCCATTTTGGTGTAGTCAAAGCCAAGAAACGTAGTTGGTATTATATAAGCAACCGGTTTGGCGAGTGTAAAAATTCCGTCTAGTTCAGCCTCTCTATGAGCAGGTAAGACCAATATCGGCAAAGCACCAATGCGAAAGAGAGCAAAGCATGTGAGTACGAAGGAAATCCGATTCGGAAGCTGTACAGCCACATTGTCCCCTTTCTTGATTCCCATCTGAATGAAACCAGAAGCTAGCTCATCAACCTGACTGTCAAGCTCTTTGTAGGTGAGTCTGCTATCTCCTTCCACTAGCGCTTCTCGATTCTGGTATTGTTGGGCCCATATGCGCAATTGCTGACCAAGCGTTTTTGGCTCCCAAAATCCGAGTTGTTCGTAATTTTTTGCAGTATCCTCAAACCATTCTGTAGTCGCTTTCATTATGTCCTCCTCTTGAATACCTGCGGGTCAATCATTGTGCACCCAAAGCGGGATTATGCAGGGTACTGTCAATCTGGTTGCATGATCGTGATGGTTTGTCTAACAATACGATATTGATAATGATAATCATTGTCAATAGTTTTCAGCCACAAATTTTCTTGATATTGGTAAAAAAACGCTGAATTCCCTTCCAATTTCTCACTTTTTCCTTCGTTCATTCCGCCAGGTTTTTGGCTTACATTTCATGTTCGTCGGGCATTTGTATTACCAGAGTACTAAGAAGATTCCTTCAATGACATTTGAACACTCTCCAGTCGAGATGCATGCGATAGCGCTCTGGACAAAAAGGCACCACTATACCAACAAGATGCGCGGAAGTAGTCCGTACACACTCCCATATCCCGCTTTTATGGCTAATTTGCCTTCCTGTGCATGCCTGATCTGTTGAAACAATGTTAGTTGTGATCCCTGCCATTTCGTTATTCCCAATGGCGAAAAAAGGCGTCTTATTTCTCTAGCTGGATCGATTGATCCCCATCCATTAGCTGTCCCTTCTTGAAAGCGTTCGTTCTTTTTGCTGTGAAATGATTTTTGTAACGGATTGCATAAGCCTCTCCCTTTTTGCTGTCAAAAAGAAATGATCCCCTTCAATCATCTCAAGCGTAAAATCAGAGCTGGTATGACCCTCCCAAGCTTCTATCTCCTCTCGATTCGCCTCCGTATCCTCAGTCCCGCAAAATGCAGATATCGGGCATTTGAGGAGTGCTTCCTCTGCATACACGTACGTTTCGTCTACAGCAAAATCCGCTCGCAGTACTGGGAGAAACAGGTTCATGAGCTCCCTGTTTTGCAAAATTGCCTCGGGAGTACCGGAAAAACGGCGCAGTTCACTGACAAATTCATCATCAGGCAAATGGTGCAAAGGATGTGGCTCTGGTATGTTTGGAGCTCGACTACCTGAAACAATCAGGCGGCAAGGCTGGAGCTTCCATTTTCTTCGAACAGCTCGTGCAAGCTCAAAAGCAATTCGCGCCCCTAAGCTATGACCAAAAAAGAGAAATGGGCGATCCAAATACGGATAAATTGCTTGAGAGATTGCTTCCACTAGCGCCTCCATGTCACATAGAGCCTGTTCCCCAATCCTGTTCTCCCTTCCTGGAAGCTGGATAGGGTACACTCCAATATCCCGGGGCAGCGCATTTGCCCAGCCTCGGTAAGCTGATGCCCCTCCTCCTGCATAGGGCAAGCAGAAAAGACGAATAGTGTCTTTCGCTTCAGGATGAGAAATCAGCCATGGAGTGGCTGATTGATCAGTTTCCAACATAACTCCCCCATTCTTTCCATCAGTCGAGTCGGGTGCTAAGCTCCACCATGTCTTTTGACAAGCTCTTTAAGGAGAGCGTCACTGGATCTGTGCTACTTCGACCTTCGACCATAGTGGATATGAATATTCATTTGATAATGATTATCATAATCATATTAACGCTAAATTTACAAAATCTGCATTTGATCTATTTTTTGTAAATTTCCCTAGTTTTCCTCCATTATCTCGTCCTAGGTCCATCAGATTGACTTTTTTGCAGATTATGCCAGTTTCTTAGCAACGACTTTGATTGCCGCCAAGCATGATCGGGTCAAAAGGGCGTCATTTCTTTGTCTTCTCGCTTCATGCTGATGGCTCGACTATCGTCTCTCTTTTTAAAATTCCAGTTTTTGGAGTCCAAATTTTGGGGATTGATCAAGAAATACGAAGAAACTTCGAGATATTTGGCGAAAATAGCAGGAATATCTGCCAAAATATAGGCTTTTCCACTTTGACGATGATTCTCATTATCAATATTGTAATTCTATACCAGTTTCATTACGTTTTACGTGAGACTGGCTACATAACCGTTTCACTAGCATTTCAAAAAAGGGAATAGAGGGGGCTTTTATTGATTTGAAGGGTACGATTTGAGTTGAAATAAAGGCTCATGTCAACAGACAGGAGGCAAAAGAAAACAATTCGGCAGTACAGGAAATCCCGCCTAACCGTATGCCGATCGACTACATGTGAAAAAACAGGAGGATTTAACATGCAAACACAGACAGAAATCTCTCAAAACAGATGGAAAATGCGTGATTTCATTACACTTGCCATTTTCAATGTGGTGATGCTCATTATTATGACGATTTGTCCAATCTTTACGGTTGTTTCTTATCTGGTTGTAGGAGGAGCCGCTGCACTGTTTAATGGGCCGATCTATATGGTTATGTCCAACAAAATTAACAAACGCGGTGTACTGTTCTTTACGTGCATCATTACAGGCTTGTATTTCGTAGCTTTTGGTTATGCCTATTATCTGCTTACACTAGCTGTGATCGGAATTATCTGCGAATTAATCCTTTGGGGAGGCGCTGCCTATAAGAGCACTGTCCGCAATGCCATTGGATACGCTATTTTTTATGTTGGCTGGTCTCTTTGCGGCGTTGTACCGCTTATTTTCTTCCGCGAGCAATATTTAGCTATTTTGAAGAAAAGCTACTCTCCAGAACAGCTTGAAGCTATGCTTTATTATTTTGATACGCCAAGCATGATTCTAATCATGTGCACAATCTCTGCTATCGGCGGGCTAGTTGGTTGCTTTATCGGGAATTTGCTGATGAAAAAACATGTGAAAAAGGCAAAGCTGGTATGAGCATTCTTGGTCCCAAAACGCATTTATTGGTGCTGATTTTAACAAGCATCCTCTCCACGCTTGTGAGCAGTTCATTGCAGGCACATTTGATGGTGCTTGCTTGCGCACTTTATTTAATTTGCAACAAACAGCCCAGAAAAGCGCTTTTTTTTGTGCTGTCATATATCGCTCTAATGACGATTTTAACGATTCTGCCAGAAGGTCCAGGAACAATCATTATTATTCTCTATACGTTTGCCAGAACGGTTCCGATGGTCATGATCGGGACAATGCTGATGATTTCGACTCCAAGCAGTATCATGTGTGCCTTTGAACGGTTACACATCCCAAAAGCTGTGCTTATCATGGTCTGCATTCTGAACCGCTTTTTCCCGGTTGTTTGGCTTGAAATGAAAGCAATTCGAAATGGCATCAGGGCCAGAGGCATTTTTCCCCAGTGGTATAGCGCTCTCTTACATCCAGCCATGGCCTACGAGTGCTTTTTTATGCCGTTGATCGTCCGTTGCCTCAAGCTATCGACTGAATTAGCCTCGTCCGCAGAGCTGCGGGGCATTGAGTGCGGCTGCGCCAGAACCTCTATCCATCCAGTAGGCTTTCGGGCCATAGACGGCATGGCGGTGGGGCTTTATACGCTGACCGGGACAGCGATTTATTGGACAGGAGGTCTGAACTTGTGATTGAGTTAAACGGCGTCACCTTCCGCTATGAACATGAAGGCGGAGAAGCCGAGAACGAAAACGGTGTAAAGCAAATCAATTTAGCTGTAAAGGCTGGGCAATGCGTTGTGCTTTGCGGCCGTTCAGGCTGCGGTAAAAGTACGATCATGCGCCTGATCAACGGACTTGCACCCAGCTTTTATGCTGGTAGCCTCACTGGACAGGTACATGTTGGCGGAAGAAGTCCTGCCTCTCTTAGTCCAGAGGAACGAACCAGACTCATGGGTGTTGTGTTTCAAGATCCTCGTAGCCAGTTTTTCATGGAAACCGTGCGGGACGAGCTGGCGTTTTCAGCCGAAAACCTCGGCGTTTCGCCACAAGAGATTATGAACCGAATAGAAAAACAAGCGAAAGAGCTGGATATCTTTCATTTGCTCGACCGTCCTCTTCATATGCTATCTAGTGGACAGAAACAACGGGTGGCCATTGCGGCAGTGTCTGTTCTTTCACCACCGCTTCTGATGCTTGACGAGCCTACTGCCAATCTAGATCATCACTCTACGCAGAATCTGATTGAAATCCTGAGTAGGCTTAAGAAAAACGGCACTACCCTCTTCATCAGCGAGCATCGGTTACACCCATTCTTGCCTGTTGCCGATCTATTTGTCTGCATGGATAAAGGAAAGATCGCACGAACATGGACGAAAGAAGAATTTGCTCAGCTTTCCTATGAAGACGTACATCCATATGGTCTGCGCCACCCTGATATGATTACATGCCTATCGGAACACAAATCAAATGAAGTGCCGAAGTCCCTCCCTGCTCTGGAGGGTCGGAAGCTTACCTATCGATACAAAAGAAAAGGCGATGGAATTATAGACGTTGACATCACGCTTTTGAGAGGAGAGGTTACCGCACTGACAGGGGAAAATGGAACGGGAAAAACCACCCTAAGCAAAGTTCTGTGCGGTCTTCTGCGCCAGCAAAAAGGGGTGATTTTCAGTCAAGGAAACCGATTATCGGCAAGCCAACGACGCTCCTCCAGCTATCTTGTCATGCAGGATGCCGACTATCAGCTCTATGCAGACAGTGTAGGCAATGAGATTGTTTTAGGCAGACGTGTGGATGATTCGCTTCGTTTGAAGGCCTATGAGGCATTGGATGCCTTTGGCTTAGGAGAGCTTCGAGATCGGCACCCTGCCTCCCTTTCCGGCGGAGAAAAGCAGCGAGTAACCATGGCCGCGGCTTATTGTTCAGATGCGGAATTAATCATACTCGACGAGCCGACCAGCGGACTTGACGGCGACAGCGTACTCAAGGTTGTTGCATGGGTAAAAAAATTAGCGCAGGCTGGCAAAATCGTCCTCATCATTACGCACGACAACATCCTTTCCGAATTAGCCTGCGATCAAGTCATTGAACTGAAGAATCGGCAGAAAGAAGTGATAACTGTTGAAAGCTAAGGAAAAAAAGGGAATTTCAAGGCTAATCGAGCTTGCCGGTGAAAAAAAGTCACTTATGGTGTGGTCAGCAATTCTGTCTACCGTAAGCGTGTTTTTGATGCTGGTTCCGTATCTCTCAGTCTACTATGTGATGACTGAGCTTTTAACACATGCCTCTGATATTTCCTCTGTGAACGCTGCGTACATCCTACAGTGGGCTATTTGGGGCATTGTAGGTATGCTACTGGGTTATTTCTTCATGTATGTCGGCGGAATGCTTTCGCACATTGCCGCTTTTCGCATCCTCTATGGCATTAGAGTCAAGCTGTCAGATCATATCGGGGCGCTCCCTCTTGGCTACTTTACTAAAAATGCTACAGGTAAAATCAAAAAAATCGTTGAGCTGGATGTAGAAAAAATCGAACTGTTCATCGCCCATCAGCTACCCGATTTGATTAACACGATCGTCATGATCATAGCAATTATTGTCACGATGTTTTCACTTAATATTTGGCTTGCACTGGCTTGCATCATCCCCATGCTGATTGGATTTGCCGCCCAATTCTCCATGATGGCCGGCAAAAAAGCAAAGCAGGGATTGAAGGAGTATTTTGACGCACTAGAAAACATTAATACTTCATCCATCCAGTACGTACGGGGGATGCCCTCTATCAAAATCTTTGGGCAAACCGTTCACTCTTTTCGAAAATTCCATGAAGACATGCTGCATTACCGTAATTTTAGTGTGACTTATACAGATAATTTTCAAAACGGCTATGTTTCCTTTAAAGTCATCCTTTTATCATTAGCAACTTTCTTTTTACCTGTCGGACTGTTTTTTATCAGCACAGATCCACATAACATCGCCTTTGCCGCAACATTGCTGTTTTTTCTCGTTTTGTCACCAGGTATTTCCACGCCGATTTTCAAATTAAACAGCTTTGCCTCCACCCTTAACACGATTGTTGAAGGGGTTAACCGCATTGACGGTATGTTCAAGGAAACAACCATCAAAGAGCCTGAAATCGGCAAAAAGCCATCGTCTTATGACATCGGCTTCCATGAGGTTTCCTTTTCATACGGAGATGAAGGCAGCCCAGAGGTTTTGCAGGGAATCAGTTTGATGGCGCCCCAGGGCAAAATCACTGCGCTGGTCGGCCCATCCGGTTCGGGAAAATCCACTGTCGCCCAGTTAATCCCACGGTTTTGGGACGTGCAAAAAGGAAGCATCACCATTGGCGGCGTGGATATCCGCGACATGAAAATGAATGAGCTAATGGACACCCTGTCCTTTGTCTTTCAGGATACGTTTCTGTTTTCCGATACACTCTACAATAATATTTTGGCGGGCAGGCCAACTGCAACGCAGGATGAGGTTTATGAAGCAGCGAGGGCAGCGCAATGTCATGAATTTATTGAGCGTTTGCCAAATGGTTACGATACGCTAATTGGCGAGGGCGGGGTTTATCTGTCAGGCGGCGAGGAACAGCGAGTATCTGTGGCAAGAGCCATCCTGAAGAATTCCCCTATTCTTGTACTCGATGAAGCTACCGCTTATGCAGATCCGGAAAATGAATACCAGATGCAGCTTGCGCTACGCGAGCTTATCAAGGACAAAACGGTATTGATCATTGCCCATCGTTTGACAACTATATGCGAAGCAGATCAGATCATTGTCCTAAAGGAGGGGCAAATCGACGATCTCGGAACCCATAGCGAGCTTCTTGCTCATAATGGTTTATACAAAAGCATGTGGGACGCCTATACATCCTCAGCAGAATGGAAAATCGACATTTCGCAGAAGGAGGGGGAATTCGTGTGATAAGGGAACAGCTTTACAACATTACTGCGGGTGAACCAAAGAAAATATGGAAGCCCATCCTTTGGGCTGTTTTGGCCAACCTAGTCAATATATTTCCGTTCGGATGCCTGGCCGCAGCAGTAAGTATGATTTATGCCTACTATGCGACAGGACAATCCTCTTTGAACATGCAAACTCTCTGGCTCATATGGGGAGGCATGCTATTTTTCCTTGTCCTTGTGTTTCTATGTGAGCGGATGTCTTACCGTTCCACCTACCGCAGTGCGTACGAATCTTCTGCTGATGGACGGACACAGCTAGCAGAGCATATGCGCAAGCTCCCTTTAGGATTCCTCATGAAAAAGGACCCCGGAGAACTTGGCCATATGATGATGAATGATTTTACTCATCTAGAAAATGCCGCGACAAATATTCTACCTCAGCTTGTAAGCGGTGCGATTATCCCCATTTTGACCTTCTTTGGTCTGCTGTTTATAGACTGGCGAATGGCTGTAGCTATGCTTGCAGGGTTACCCATAGCTGTGCTGTTGCTATGGAGTATTTCCGGTTTAGAACGAAAACTTGGCAAGAGTCACTCCGCTGCCAAGATCGTTTTGGCAAATTGTTTGCAGGAATACCTGTTAGGGATGAAAGTAATCAAGGCATACAATCTGCGCGGTGAGAACTTTACAAGATTAAAACAGTCTTTTTATCGTTATATGAAGGAAAGCATTAAGCTGGAGGGGGCGCTAGGGCCATTCTTTTTAGTTGCCATGGCCTTTATGCAAACTGGCGTGTCCTTAATGACCATCGTGGGAGTTTATCTCATATTGGGCGGAGAAATTTCAGTTCCTCTGTTTGCTACATTCTTGTTAGTGGGTACTCGTGTTTTTGATCCACTATCGGTTGCTATCATGCGCCTGCCAGCGTTCAAATATGATGCCATGGCTGGAGAACGCATCGTTAGTCTATTAAATGAGCCTGTCATGAAGGGTGAAAACGAACCTCCCGAAGCTCATGATATCCGCTTTGACAGCGTGACCTTTGGCTACGACAAGCACATCGTACTAGACAATGTTTCTATGGAAATGAAGGAAGGGACGCTTACCGCGATCGTTGGCCCTTCAGGAAGTGGAAAAAGCACACTGCTGCGCCTGATTGCACGATTTTACGACCCTCAGCAAGGGAGAGTGCTGTTTGGCGGTAGCGATGTAAGTGAAATGGACCCAGAAAAGCTTATGAAAAAAATCTCCATGGTATTTCAGGACGTTTACTTGTTCCAGGACACAATCGGCAACAATATCCGTTATGGACGCGAGAACGCTACGCAAGCAGAAATTGAGGAAGCTGCTAAAGAAGCTTGCTGCCATGATTTTATCATGAAGCTGCCTCAGGGTTATGACACCATGATCGGGGAAGGTGGTTCTACGCTCTCTGGTGGCGAACGTCAACGCATTTCCATCGCCAGAGCCATACTCAAAAATGCCCCCGTGATCCTGCTTGATGAGGCCACCTCCTCGCTCGATCCAGAAAACGAGGTGGAAATGCAAAGAGCAATCAATCGCCTGATTAAAAAACGTACCGTCATCATGATCGCTCACCGATTGAAAACCGTGGTCAACGCAGACAAAATTATCGTGCTGGACAAAGGCAAAATCGTCGAAGAAGGGCAGCATGAGGAGCTTATCCAAAACGCGGGGTTATATGCGAAGCTGTGGGAGCTTCAGACCAAAACGAATGGCTGGAGAATTACGGCCTAACAGATTACCCCTTGAGCCAGTGAGATCGCTTTATTGAAAAAGGAAAGAAAGCACTCTCTTTGCTAACCTTCTCTGTTCCTTTTTAGCAAGATAGTGGCAATGTAGCACCCGCCAGCACATCAATCTGATAACAAAATAAGCCGCCGAGGTTTCTCGGCAGCCCGACACCTCCACAACTGTGAAGGTGTTTTTTTATTTTGAATACCTAGCGTTAATACGTAAAAGTACGCGTAAGCTTTTGCAGCTCTTCAGCCATGGTAGACAGAGAGTTTGCCAATGCAGTGACCTCTTCCATCGAAGCAAGCTGTTCCTCTGCTGAAGAAGCAATATTTTGCGAATGATCCGTTGCTTGTTGGGCAATATGAGACACATTTTCTCCACTTGCTGAAATTTCGTGCAAGCTCGCTGATATCTGTTGACTAATGCTAGCTAATTCTTCGATCTGCTGAGAAATATAGCCCGTTGAAGAAAGAATGTTCTTAAACTTCTGATCCGTATCGTTTGCAATTTCAATCCCCGTCTGAACTTCCTCTTTGACCTTGCTCATAGTCTGAATGGATTGATTCATATCTTGCTGTATCTCTTCTAGTAGCTGCGTAATTTGGTTCGAGGACTGCGTGGACTGATCCGCCAGCTTTCTGACCTCTTCGGCAACTACTGCAAAGCCTCTACCATGTTCGCCAGCTCTTGCAGCCTCAATCGCAGCATTTAAGGCTAGTAGATTGGTTTGAGCAGATATATCTGTAATGACACTTAACATTCCGGAAATATCATTTGTACGCTTATCAAGAAGCTTAATCACAGCATCTGATTCATTAACCGATTTATGGATGGAATTCATCTGCTGAACTGTTTTTTGTACAGCTAGTCCACCATCCTCTGCCGTTTCTCTCGTTTCTGTAGACGTTTCTGCAATAGAGGACGAGCTTTCTGCTATCCGTTGCATACCAACTGAGATTTCCTCAATGGAGCTTGTTGTTTTATAAAGAGCATTTTGTTGCTCCTCAGCACCACTCGCTGCTTCCTGAATAGCAAGCGTAATTTGTTCATTTGCCTTGCTTGTCTCTTCTGCACTAGCTGTTAATTCCTTTGCGGAACCAGCTACTCGTTGTGCTGATAAGTCCACTTCACTAATCAGATGGCGTATATTATTGATCATGTAATTAAAATCTTTTGCCAAATTGCCTATTTCATCCTTGGAGGTAATCTTCAATTCTTCTATTGTAAGATCACCATCGGCTACCCTGTTCAACTGCTGGGCCACCAAAACAATTGGTTTCGTAAATAGCCTTGAGAAAAAGTTAACCATAATTATCCCAACAACCGTAGAAACGGAACCAATCAGAGCTACCAAGGTCAAAATGTTATTAGCTCCTTTATTAAACTCGGTAAGATAGGCTCCCGACCCCACAATCCATCCCCAATGCGGCTCTAACTCGACATAAGACACTTTAGTCTCAACCTCATCAGAATTGGCGATCTGCCATTTGTACCTCACAAATCCGCCGCCGGAAGTTCCCTTTTCAACTAACTCTTTCGCCAACAAAACACCGTCCTGTGTGATGACATCGGAAAGATCTTGACCTTCATTGGCTGGATTCATGACAGACACAGCTTTCTCATTGATTGCCCAGACATAGCCGGTTTCGCCTGTCGTGTACTCCTTTTTAGTCGGACGCTTGTTCTCAGAATTTTTTGTACCTAGTAGCTCCTGACGTACCTTTTCCTGAGCTTCTTCTAAGGTTAGCTGTCCTGCCTCAACTCTCTCATTCATTAGGTCAATCATACCAATTACCATTTTTACATTTTTTTGTAGAGCTACCTGACCTGCCTGATCTAGCTCCTGCTTTGTAGACCCATAGGTAGTGATTCCAATAAGCAAGGTAGGTACTAGTAAGATGGCTAAGCATAAAATCGTAAGCTTGGCTCTTAAAGAAGCGATTTGAATTTTCACAGTCTCTCCTCCTTTAGGGACTTTCTCATATGACAAAATGGATGTTTTTTTCCTACAATCGCCATTCACTCTATCCTTATAAATATCGTAGAAACGGAGCTATCTAATTAGTGGAAAAAATTACCCCGTAGAAAAATCTGAAAACTAGCTTACTTGCTTCAGAGAAAAAGGAGAAGGCGAAATTGAAGATTGGGAAATGGGTCAGCAATTTTGTTTGGTAAGTAGCTGTTAATCTTTTCACAAAAATACCGATATATAAAGGAAGAACTCACAAACCGGAAAAGGATGAGAATTGTGGATGTAAAAATATTAAATGCGTATCTCAAAGGACTGACAACTGTACTAGGTTCATTAGGAATTAATATACAGCGCCAAGATGTGCAGCTACAAAAATCACCTTATACCTACAGTCAGTCCCATCGAGTTGTTTCCCAAATAACGGGTGATGTTACAGGGGACATTATTATTGGCATGGAAGAGGATGCTCTTCGTGTTTTACTTCAATCCTTCAGTATCCCGCTAGACATGGTTGATGATGAAATGAGAAGAAGTGTACTTGAAGAATTCGCAGATATGGTACGAGGACATGCCATTACCAGCTATCAAGCAATCGATGCTCAAGTTGAGTTTACGAATGTTGGCCTACTTAAAAATATTTATTCGGGCGATACCTTACCTCAGCAAGAGCAAAGCTTAAGTGTACATATTCTAGTCAATGATGAATTCCCAATCCATGTCGATTTTGTTTTGGAACAAATTCCAGCATAAGAAAATGAAACATGCAGCAAATAAAAAACGAAACCCTCTAAATATCATTTAGAGGGTTATAAACGCAACAATCTCTCTTTATTTACGATTTTTCTGCGCTTATTTGGGACAATTGCTCCCTTTCCATTTCCATAAAGACATAAGATTTCCTTCGATATGAACACGCTCCTTGAACCTTATCCCATATCTTAGCCAGACAATTCGGGCATCTATATCGTTGACGCTTTACCTCTATTTTTCTTGGTTCACCGTCTATAATATCATCGAATATCTGTATGCGGGATTCTGTTTTGTGAAACTTTTGGTTTCTACATATGGAGCATCTTTTAGGAGGTTCGGTGTAAATGTTAATATGTACCACACCCCTTATCGAAGTTTCTGATCGAAAGATATTATATAATAACCGTTCCCGATCTACTACAAAAAAGTTAACTAAACTGTAATTATGACTTAATTTTACATTATGTTAAAAATTTCAATCCTAACTAAATTAAAAGTGGTGAAATACATATATCAGCCGTAATGAGCTACCCCCATTGCAGATGTTCATGCTGACAAATTGCTGTCCTATCAGGCAGATTAACGTGAATGGGATATTGTCCTTCTACACGTCTTAAGAAATAAGTACCTCTACCTTCCGCATCTTCTTAGAGAGTCTATTCATTTAACAGCCCCCCATAGGAATAGCTCCTATTAAGCTTCCAAACTGACCTAGCTGGTTCTACAATTTTTTGGGAGGGTCTAATCTAACTGGATCAATCATCACAGTGATATCACTAGAATTTCTTTTTATCGAAATTTTCACTCCTCCAACCTTTATTTCTTCAAAAGCCTTAGCAGTGCTTCCACCTGTAAGCAATTGATCTAGCTGATTTGACCAGACGATGCCAGTGGCTTGAATCATCGCCTTGGTGGTATGTAAATCGGGAGTCCCCTGAAACATCAACCCATCTATCGTTTTTCCATCACTCTGTAGCATTACACTTACCCATTTAGCTTCGTCCTTTGTGTACTTCTCTTGTTTGGGATAATAGAATCGATAAAAATTCGTCTTCTTTTCTACTTCGAGAGTAAATGGCAAAATATCAATGTTTTGACTGGCTAACTCTGTTTTCAATTTGTTATAACGACTGAGGTACTCGTCTGTGGTCATATGTGTAAATGTACCCGCTTCTTTTCTTTCCTCTTGCTTCAAATTTGACTGCGGACTAGTAGAAAGCGACAGATTCTTTTTTTCAGTGGAAGCATTGGTCTCTTCGTTATTTCCGAAAACCGCTAGTCCAATTACGCCAAACAATACTGCCAACAAAGCTATATACTTTTTCAAAAATACCCCTCCTTATATTTTACATGATTCGTCATATTGCATTGTTATCTTCATAAATAGTAGGGAAGTAGAGAAAGCGAACAATTTTTATGTCCGTTTTTCAATCCGCTGTTTAAAAAACGCTGGTTGCCAGGCTTGCATGATCGGAGTTCGGGACAGTGTGTATAGGATAAGCGCTACCCAAATGCAAACGAAGCTTAAAAGATGGCTATCTGTAAACGATTCTTTATACAAAAATACAGCGATCGCCAATTGTATCGTAGGAGCTAGGTATTGGATAAAGCCTAATGTAGAAAGAGAAATGCGTTGCGCTGCTGAAGCAAATGCAAGAAGCGACATTGCGGTAGCTACTCCCGATCCAATCAGCAATAAATCTGTTCCCCAGTCCGTCGCTCCAAACGACCCAACACCTTGGCTTTGCAACCAGCAGATATAGACAAACGAAATCAAGGCAACCGGAACCGTCTCTAATGTTAATGAGGTAATCGAGTCTGTTTGAATCAGTTTTTTTACAACCCCATAAATCCCAAATGACAAGGCTAAAGAAAGGGAAATCCACGGAAGCTGTCCAAAATTAATCGCCATCCAGCATACGCCTACTGCCGCAAAAAGTAAGGAGATAAGTTGCCAGAAATCTAACCGTTCTCGAAAAAATAGCATACCTAACGCGACATTAAGCAGAGGATTAATATAATAGCCTAGACTCGTCTCTACAATATGACCGGCGTTGACAGCCCATATGTAAATCATCCAGTTCGCACTAATTAAGACGGAAGCCAGTAAAAATAGCAGTAGACTCTTGGGCTTTTTCATAAATTCCAAAACTCGGCTCCACTTCTTACTTAGTCCTACTAACACAATTGAAAAAATCAGTGACCACAAAATACGATGAGCTAAAATCTCTCCTGGTGGTATAAAACTGACACTTTTCCAATAAATCGGCAGGAATCCCCACATGGCATACGCCACTATAGCATAAAGGATTCCTGCTCTCTGTTCTTTCTGCATATTTCTCCATCTCTTTCTTTCTCGAATTGTTCTTAATCATACAAGAATTCACATTTTATATCAAAGAAGTTTTGGAGGAAATTACACTTATTTGTTTGCGCTCTCAAAAGGTTGAAAGGTCTGTACGTGTATGTTTACCATTCTTACACAGTAAATCAAACCCCTAATTCGTTTTTACCCTTTACACAAAAAAAAGCTTCCAACCGCGTTACGTTTACACCCGGTTGGAAACCTTTGCCTATTTACCTATTTACCTATCTATTTATCAATTTTACAATTTTGCATCAGGTTATCATTTAGGATTATAAGTAAAGCCCGGATACGAAACAACCGGCCATTTTTCCTTGCGTAATACATTCAATAGCTCAGAATCAGCCTGTAAATTATCCTTCACCAGATCACGGGGAGTAAGTGCCATCCATTGATTTAAAGACATATCGGCAAATCGATCACTTTTAAACATTTCTAAGAACCACAATGTTTGGTCACCAGTATTCTGAACATAATGTCCGTAGGCAAATGGCACGTAACCAACATCCCCAGCTCTGTAATCAAATGTACGTGCTGCACCGTCTCCTGCAAACACAGTCATTCTTCCTTCACCGGATAAATAATACTGCCACTCGTCATTATTCGGATGCCAATGCAATTCTCTCATTGCTCCTGGTTTAATTTCAACCAAAGCAGCAGCAACTGTTTTTGAAGCCGGAAAATTAGAGGAATCCACAATTCTAACGCTTCCCCCAGGTGTACGAATTGGCTTTTGAGCTAGCAACCGATATGTAAAGCTTTTAGGAACGGTCCCATAAGGGGAGCGGACTTTTTGACTGTCTAGTGGACCTGGAACCTTATCCTGATAGATATAAACCTGATCAGAAGGAATGTTAGCAAAGGCATCCTCTGGTACACCAAAATTGGCTGATAAAACATCCTTGGGAGTATGCGCAAACCAATCCGTGATGGATAAAGTATTCAGATCAGAGAAGCTTCCGTCATCAAATACAAGCAAAAACTCACAGCCCTCTTCTAGCCCCTGAATGGAATGAGGAATTCCTGGGGGAAAATACCAAAGATCACCCGGTCCAACATCGGCGATAAAGTTTCTTCCATCTTGATCGACTGAGGTTATCCGCGCTCTCCCTACTATCATATAAGACCATTCTGCCTGCTGATGCCAATGTAACTCACGCACTCCGCCAGGCGTTAACCGCATATTTACCCCAGCAAGTGTTGTTGCAATCGGGAGTTCCCTAACAGTCACCTCTCTCGACCAGCCACCATGATTTAATTGCATATGTGTATCGGAGAAAGAAAATTTTAAATTGGGAATTAATCCTGCATCTGTAATTGGCGGGACAAGCAAATCGGGATTTTCAATATCGCGCATAATGTCACGAGGACCGGGATCAGTCGCTCCAGCACCATCTTTTCTGATGGGCTGCGGTATACCTTCACATGAGCCTTGATCCGCATCTAAATGTCTGTTTACCATAAACACTCGCTCCTCTCACTTAGCTGCTACAAGCATGGGACTTTTTTCATCAAATAATGTATGACATAAATTTGCGCATTATGACTTCCCATCATTAATGTCATTCATGCCTTGATGTAACGAAATATCATTCCCCACAATCGGCGGTAAATTCCCACGCAATGGTTACCTTCGTTAGCCTTTTACAAACGAATGCATGTACAAACCACAAATTAACTAAATTGCATGAATATTTCCAGCCATATTGACGATCTTATTTTCCCAGCATATACTTATCCCTATACTTTATCACTTAAAAGCATAACAGTTTAAAAGCTTAAAAGCATAACAGCTTAAAAGCGAAAAAGTGAAGCAACCCACTCTTAAGCTGACAAGAGCTAGGATGGGACAGGAGGACATTATTATGCAAGCTACTACTAAACCAAATTTCGTTATCCCCAAACATCTTCAACCCTACGTCGTTGAACAAAATTATGATAAATATACAGAAGTTGACCAACAAGTGTGGCGTCATGTCTTGCACCGGAATTACAATTTTTTAAAGGATGTGGCTCATCCTGCATATGTAGATGGATTACGTAAAACAGGGATAAGCCTAGATCATATTCCTCGTGTGGAAGAAATGAACCAATGCTTACAGCCATCTGGCTGGGGGGCTGTTACGATAGACGGATTTATACCTGCCGTGGTTTTCTTTGATTTTCAATCGCGTGGGATTCTTCCGATCGCTACTGATATCCGTAAGCCTGAGCATATCGACTATACTCCGGCACCTGACATTATCCATGAGGCGGCCGGTCATGCTCCTATCCTAAGCGATAAGTGGTATGCCGATTATGTTAAACGTTTTGGCCAAATTGGCGCTAAAGCATTTGCTACTAGAGAAGAGCATGAGGTTTTTGAAGCGATTCGTGCGTACTCCAAATTAATGGAGGACCCACTGGCGACACAAGAAGAGGTTCAGCTAGCCAAAGAAATCCTCGATGCCAAGCAGAGCGCAGTAACAGGTGTATCAGAAGCAGAAGAGATTGCTCGATTATACTGGTGGACTGTAGAATACGGATTATTCGGCAAACTAGAACAGCCATTGCTATACGGTGCTGGATTACTTTCTTCTATTGAGGAGAGCAGACACTGTTTAACCGATGCTGTAATCAAGCGCCCATTCTCTTTAGAGGAAACCATCCACACAGCATTTGACATAACCAAAATGCAGCCGCAGCTATTTGTTTGTGAAAGCTTTGACCAGTTGCTTGATTCTGTTGAACGTTTCAAGCATCGCATGGCCTTTCATACAGGTGGGAGGGTTGCTATGGAAAAAGCCCTTCGTTCAGGTGCTACCTCCACAGTAGTGTACAGCTCTGGTTTACAGGTAACAGGAACCTTAGAGTCAATGGTATACGCTGAAAATAGTGAGATTGTTTTCTTCCGCATGGAGGGTCCGACTGCTCTTGCCTGGAATAATCAGGAATTGAACGGACATGGAAAATCTACACATGCTGATGGTTTTTCTTCTCCAATTGGTCGCCTGCAAGGTGTGTCACTTCCACTGGAGCTGTTTACAGATGGAGACTTAGAAGCACATGGCATCAGAATGAATGAACTCGTGAAGCTGACGCTTGAAGGCGGAATCACAGTAGAAGGAAGATTGGAAGAAATCGTTCGTCAAGAAGGCAAGATATTGCTTCTGTCCTTTCATCAATGCAAGATTAGTCATCATGGACGTACCTTATTCCAATCTGATCAAGGCACATACGATATGGCTGTGGGCGAGCGAATTGTATCCGCATTCGCAGGTGCGGCCGATCCTGAAAGATTCTTCGAGTAAAACCAGATTAGTACGCGAATGTCCCGACTGCTGTTGGGACATTTTTTTTATGACTTTCCACTCCCTATTTTGATATGTAATTTGGACAAGAAAAAAAGCACCGCAAATGGGTGCTAAGGCTTCTAGGTTATAAACTATCCTCTGCTACATTTTTTTAAATTCAATCATTCTTGGTAAGGAATTTCTGAAATATAGCTCTATAGCCTAGTATTTCTTCATATTGCCTGTATATCTTATTCAAACAAATCATCCATCAAATCAGTAGCTTCTTTTTCTCTAGCCTCCGTTTCTGCTTGATCTACTTCAGTAGAAATATGTATCACTTGACCAACCTGCACATCGGCCTGAAAAATAGCTCTAGGAAGATCATACGTCTGACCATCAATCTCCACAACAACCATGCTCTCCTCAAAGCGATCGATAATTCCTTTTGTTGTTTTCATACTCGCTACCTCTCAGTCTTTATATACTAGTCTTACTATGGGGTGTAACAGTAAGACTTTGCATTGATTATAAGTCAATCGTAGCAAAACCATAGAAACGCCGAATGTAATGATATGGATTTTTAAAAAGGGCGATTGGTGTAAGGTCTTTAACTCTAGCACTTGCAAAAAGCAATAGATAATCTCCTACAAAATCAGCAGAACAATAGATTAGCATTCTGCCGATTTTTCCCCCTCTCTACATCGCCGTTTTACATGTGATCGTCTTTCCGTTACTGATAGCTAAAATTGTTCCTTTTTGATCTGTACGGTATGTAATGATTTTTGATTGTTGTAATTTTTGTAGCGTGCCTTGGGTTGGATGCCCGTATTTATTGTGCTTCCCGGAGCTGATCACTGCGTATTTAGGGGCTACGGCTTTCAGAAAAGCAGGTGATGTAGAGGAATTTGATCCATGATGACCAACCTTTAACACGTCTGCCTTGAGAACTTGCTTGCTCTTAAGCATATCTGCCTCTGATTTGTGCTCAGCATCGCCAGTAAATAAAAATGAGGTTGCTCCATAAGTAAGGTGGAAAACAGCACTCCATTCATTTAACTCCTTCTCGTATGTACCAACCGGAGCAACGAATTTAGCAGAAACGCCCTGTAGGGGTATCGTTGTGCCTGCTGTTGCTGGTTTAATGGATAAGCCTTGTCCTTTGATTTGCTTCAACAGGGTTACGTATGTCTCGGTTGTATGAGCTACTTTGGGTGCATATACAGATTTAACCTTAAAGTTCTGCATGACCTTGTGCAAGCCACCAATATGATCTGCATCTGGATGAGTCATGATGAGAACCTCGATGTCATCGACCTTGAGGTCCTTTAAGTATTTGACCATTAAATCGCCCTTGTCCGTATTCCCACCATCAATTAGAATATCGTCACCTTTTGGTGTTTTTATGTAAGTAGCATCGCCTTGACCGACATCGAGGAAGTAGACTTTTAGATCATTTGTAGCTGATGATACTGGAACGATCGAAGCAGGTGCTTGCTTACCGGCAGGGACAGCTTGTTTTTTGATTTGTGACACTGGAGCTTGCTTCGATTGACTTGGACGGATTACCTTACCATCCCGATGAATATGATACTCTCCATCCTTTAATCCCCATTTATTGCAGTTCGTTTTGCAAATATGCCCACCATTGGCATCTGTCTTACCAGGATGTGCTTCAGACAAGCCCATGGGTAGAATAAACATAGCCATGATAATGACTAGCAAGATGTTTCTTTTCAACACGTACACCTCCAAATGATTCGAAAAATACTAGCTAAAGCTTTACCTTGTATGCTGTCATAAAAAATACACCCTCTAAAGTTCATCGGCTAACCTCAAGGCTTTTTCCAATGTTTCCTTTAAAAGAGTGAATTTTTTTCTTAACACGTTTATCTGCTATTGAACAATCCTAGTCCCGTATGTTTGTTAATGCTAAAAATTAGCCAACCCCCATATAAAAAAATCCCCCGCCTTAGCGAGGAATGCATATTAATTACCCACATCATATAGGAATTTTATTCGTTTATCTAATCTACTTAGCCTGCAAATCGTCAATCAAGACAATTTTCCCCTCTTCCTTCCAATCTACGCTCGTTTTTAACTGTTCACTAACAAAACGTAGCGGCAGGAACAGGCGTCCATTTTTTAGGACAGGTGCAGTTTCTAACGTGATGACTTTTCCGTTTACAGTTGCTTCTTTTTTATCCAAATATAAAGTAATTGACTGACTGCCACGAGTAATTACTACCGAACGTGTTTTTTCATCCCATTTCACGTCTGCTTTTAGTGCCGCACTGATAACGCGAATCGGAACTAGAGCTCGTCCTCCCTGCATGAATGGCTTTACATCTGACGTAATAAGCTTACCATCTACAAGAGTAGTAATTTCATCTCTGCCGTTTTTCTTTAAAAGTTTACCCAGCTTTTCAACAGAAGAGCGGTCCGCTTTGTTATAGTAACGCTCCACTAGTTCCAGTTGAACCTCTACTGCTTGGGAAATTTCCGCTTGCTTTTCTAATTCGGATACCAGTGTTTCATATTTAGTTTTTTGTTCGTCGCTAATCTCCGTAGAATGCTTCAATTCCTGACGTAACTCGATCAATTCTTTTTTTAGCTTGACGTTTTCCAGTACTGGCTTAGCTGGAGAGCCATTCTGCTTTGTTTCTTCTGTCTTTTCCTTTTTCTCTTTTTTTTCTTTCTCTTCATTCTTTTTGCTATCTACTGAAACTTCAACTGCTACCTTGCCCTTCCCCTTTACATTTCCGTTATCTTCCTCTTTCGCTAGTACTGCGGGTACTGCGGATACCATAAGAGCAATAGCCAAGGATGTAGACATCAATTTTTTCATTGTTCATTCTCCTCCCAAGATGTATGAATATACGCTTGCGATTTCTTGACGAGGAACAATTATTCAAGGTTGCAGAGGGACGCTAATTATTGTATTACACAATTTTCGTACCTTGTCATTTCGTCAGAATAAAAGAATAAATCTTATGCTTTAAAAGATGATATGCATAAAAAATCTACTTTAGGATACATAAAAAAGACAACGAATGACATAACAAAAAGCCCCCAACAGATGAACTGCTGAAGAACTTTTTGTTTTACAAATAAAGCCTGGCATTCTTTATTTGGCATAAGCAAAATCACGTCGATCTTTCATATCGACAGCACCATTGTTCATTCGCTTTATGCGTGGTTATCTTATTCCAAGTATTTAAAAAAAGTTACTAAACGATAAAAAAATCCATACATAACATCCTCCATGCTCACTCCCCTACCACATACCTCTGCCTCTACATAATAGAAATTTCTAGTGGCTATACTAACCACAGGAGGTGCACCATGAACAAATTTCAGATCTTGAGTATAGGAATTAGTATCGCTTTATTTGCAACAGCTTGTTCTAACAACGCAGGTACAAATCAGGGTGTAGGACGTAACCAGACAACCCAAAACAAAAAAATAGTGAATCCCCACTCGAATGTACGTCAAATGAGCAAGGGAGCTACCAAGGCTACAACCATTAAGGAAGCTCCTTCAACAGTAAATGCACGTTACGTGGAGCCATCGGCTAAAAAAGTACTGCATTCTGGTGAGAAAATAAATCGGCTATATAATCGAAATTTAAAAGATAAGTATATCTTGCAGCGGCTTACTTCTCGTACGTATTGGGTTCAGAGTAATTTTTACAGTACAACCTTCTTTGTTGGTAAAAAGGGAGTATTACTGTTCGATCCATTAGAAGATCGTACAGATCAACTCTTAGCTGCTGTTCGCAAGGTGACCAAATTACCTATTACCAGCGTTGTTTATTCTCATGACCATGCGGATCACATAGGTGATGCTTCTAAGATGCTTGCTGCCTTAAAGAAATCAGGCGTAAAACCGCGCATTATTGCAAGTAAGGCTACATTCGACAAACAAGTCTATTTAAAGAGTAAGCTTCCTCGTCCGACAGAGGTCATCTCTTGGCCACAGGGGTCATTTAAATTCGAGGATCTAACTGTTCAATTACATGGATTCCAGCGAGCAGGTCATTCGGATGATCATTCGGTTTGGCTGCTTAAGGACGAGGGTGTGCTTCACGCACCTGACTTAATAAACCCAGATCAACCTCCATTTTGGAGATTTGCAGGCTCAGATACCTTCCTTTACCATGAGCAAAATCTTCAAGATGCACGTAAGCTACCATGGAAATGGGTTAATGGGGGACATGGAAACGTTGGAGAAAAGAAAGACTTTGACTTTGATCTAGCCTTTATCAAAGATCTTAAGAAAGCCGTAGGAGATGCTATACAAACCCAGAAATTTGGCGATTTTGTTGACCCGAAAAAAGGTGCTCATTCTGCCTTCTTACCAGCCTGGTTAAACGCTGTTTCTAAACAAGCCACCGACAACCTACGTCCGAAATATGGAAAATATTATGGCTTTGAATATTCTACACCGCCTAATGCCGAGATGTTAGCTGAATGGATGTTTTCGTATCGCTAGACATTGAAACAAAATAATTGCAAAAGCAAAATCTATGCCCGCTCTTCCTACTTTGAGCGGGCTTTATCCATCCGATTGCACATCTGTCTCTGGAAATTTTATGTAGCCTTTTATTTGTAAAAATTCTTTTTCCAGAACAGAAACAAATTAGACTCTACATAGTCCTAGAATTACCATAAGTTCTGATCGCATTCTATCCGGCAAATAAAGTCCAAATCTTTGTTTGATACCAAAGATAAGAATAATTTTCCCACAACAATTTTCATCATTATTCATTTTTACTCATTCAGTGGATTCGTGCTTCTCTTGGTATGTTGGGGAATCTTACAATACTGTAAGCTTTTTGTTAGGTAATGTGATACTAAGCCCTGCATATTTTTTGTACGCTAATAAAGATCATTATGTACAAAGGAGAAAGACAGAGAAATGAAGCAACTGCAAAGCTACAAGAGAATTAATACTTTAGATTATGTACGTGGGTTTGCTTTAGTAGGTATTTTGCTTATTAACATTATTGCTGTACTTACGATTGGCGATCCGATTGCAAACACAAAAGATGCTTCCTACCAACGATTTCTATTCTTATTTGTAGAAGGTAGATTTTTTACCATCTTCTCATTTTTATTTGGTGTTGGCTTTTATCTGTTTATGACAAGGGCAAATGCTAAAGGTAACAATGGATATCTCTTATTTTTCCGACGACTTCTAGCCTTATTTGCTATTGGATATGTTCATGGACTGTTTCTAGGTGGAGAAGTATTAAGAGAATATGCCATCTACGGATTCATTTTATTATTATGCTTCAAGGTAAAGAAACAGATAAACATCGTTATCGGGCTGATAGGATTGGCTATTTCCTGTTTTTTTGCTATAAAAGCATTGATCACACTGCCACTTATGCTACTGGGTTTGGCAGCCGGTCAATACCGCTTTTTTGAACGCCTTACAGAAAAAACGAAGCAAATCGCTATAGGTACAGGTATTTTGTTGCTTATTAGTATAGCTGGCATTCTGTATCAATACTCACAGGTACCCGCCCTCCCTTTTCCCCCTATAATTTTAGGTGGTACAGGAGATCCTGATATCGAACAAACAAATCATTTCTTACAGATAGGCATTATGATTGGACCAATTATCTCCAGTGTCTATGTCGGTGTCCTAATCTTATCGCTACAAAGTAAATTCGCTCAGGTTTTGCTTCATCCCCTGAAGCTTTATGGACGTATGGCATTAACAAACTATCTGGGGCAAACCTTTATACTTTTGGCTATTGGACATCTATGTCATTTATTTGCGCAGATTACCTATATACAAACCTTGTACCTCTGTGTCCTTGTCTATGTCATTCAAATTTTCTTTAGTGTAATTTGGATGAACTTCTTTACAATGGGACCGATGGAATGGGTATGGCGTATCGTTACGTATTGGCAAGTTCCCCAGCTTCGAAAAAATAAAAAGAGCTACCATGTCAGTTTATAATCTAATCAGACAGTGTTTAGCTAACAATTACACGTATCCTAGTAAGCTACCATTAGGTCAGATAAGATAAAATAAAACAAGAAACAAGTCTAACACTTACTTGCAGATGTTAGACTTGTTTCTATTTGTATTTATTTAATTATTCAAAATAAATCGACCCTGAGATATCAACTGGGTTTCGAGAAGGGTCAAGAGGATGCAATTTAGCTGCGATGCTATACGTACCAGGTTGCAAAGTAATAGATCGTTGATGACTTCCATTACCGGATATCTCAAAAATCTTGTCTGGTGAAACCTGAGCGTTTATTTCGTAAAATCTATACTCAACAAGTGGCTCGTTTGAAGAATGGTTCGTTTGGTTGAGTACAATTCTGACTGTTTGACCAGGACCGACTGAAAATTTTAAATAGTCCTCCAATCCTATAATACTCGTGAGTTTCTCAAATTTAAACCATCCGATATATCTCAAATCTTGTTGCTTTACTTGCTTCACAGGCTCTACTGGTGCTGCTTGTACAGAAGATGCAAGTGGAATTGTTAATACTGCTGCCATGAAAGCTTTGCATAATAGTGCTCTACTCACGCTAACTACCCCTTTACCATTGTATGTGTAAGCTCTGAAAAGAAATATATAGTGTCTCATTATTCCTATACATAGCTTACAATTTGAATTATATAAATTTTTACATTTAAAGTAAATATTTCCCTTATATAATCACTACCTATCATAAGTAGCCGCATCTTGATGCCTTTCCGTACCGAGTTTTTCTTATAGCTCTAACAAAAAAGACCGTAAGATGCTACAGCATCCTTACGGTCAGACGATAGACGTAAACATTGAAAGGTTATTTGCAATAATGACCTGTTCTACTCTTGAACTTTACGATTTAAGTACACTCTTGTCCAATAAAATATGGCCGTTCCAATAAGTAAAATTGTAAATTGGATTCCAGTACTTCCAGTCTTAACAAGATCATATAAAGACCAAATTAATAAAGCTACCGTTAAAACATAAAGGTATTTCTTGCTGATTTCTCATTATGTGATTTTTCCATTTCATCTGCTTTTCTCATATTTTTTCCTCCTCATAAAAGGAAATAACCCAAGCGTGTAATAAATTCCTTCAACACTTATATACAACAGCTAGGTTATTACGCTCAATCAGAATGACAATTCCCCATGCTTAGTACCATTTAAAGCAAAGGAATCTTGATTAAATTCTGTTCACGAATCTTTTGCTCTTCTTTGTTCATAACATCTGTAGGAACGACTAGCTTCAAATTTTTTGAAGATGGAAAGGGTGGAAATTCTTCCATGAACGAATAGGTGTCAGTAAACTCTCTAATTTTAGGTGAACTGTAATATTCGTTATTCTTTTCATCCTTTATTTTTAAAAAACGGGATTGATTAAAGGGATTTTTAATCTCATAATGAATAACCGTTTTTGTTGAAAGGAAATCTACCTTTTTTAGAATAAAGTCTCCTTGTTGTTCGGACAATACATAAGGTAATGGCTGTGATAGATCAATCTCTGTATTTTTTGGAGGATTTTCTTTTGTTTTTGACTTCTCTAGCTCTGTCTCTTTCTCCACTAACACACGGGGCTCCATGTAAATAAATGGTTCTTCTCCATTTAGTGAAAGTATAAGTTCGTATTCTTTGGTATTGTTATTTAAAAAGTGTTCCGTGAAAGAACTCGGTCGTCTATTCATATATTGGTCATAGAAGGTGATAC
Source organism: Brevibacillus halotolerans (assembly GCF_026891775.1). Lineage (NCBI taxonomy): Bacteria > Bacillati > Bacillota > Bacilli > Caryophanales > Paenibacillaceae > Brevibacillus > Brevibacillus halotolerans. Next base: position 93,340 of record NZ_JAPTNK010000005.1, on the reverse strand, counting down.
GAAGATTCTTCAGCTTCTCTCCAGGACCATTGACTATAATTCGTGAGGTTGTTCCTGTAGCATTTCTCCTGATGTTTTTAACTGTGAATTGTAATCCATTCCGATCCTTTTCAAAATGTGGAGGAACTGTTCGTTGCAAGGCTTTTAGAGAATCGGGCATTTTAAATTCAAGATCCCACTGCCATTTCCCGCTTCCTCCTACTAAACCCACTCGTTCTATCTGTGCGTGGAGTTTAAAATCATTTGGTACCCCTTCTTTTAAATAAGCAGAGTTAATCCCTGCATACAAATGATCCCCGATTCGTGTTACGTCTGTACTTCCACCGTTTAAAAAAGATTCTCCATTTCCATTCAAAGTAAGTTCCTTAAAATCAGCAAGATAATCAGAAAACAAACCCCTATTGAGATCTTTCTCCGGTGGCATTTGAACCAGATACCCAATAGCCAACTGGTGTCCGTCAAAAAATAAATCGGTTATTGTGACGGTCACTCCTTGATCGGTTTTGCTTACATGATAAGGAACAGTCAACCCTTTTTCATGAAAGGCTTTCAGTTCTTCATCACCGTATGCCACAAAGGCACTGATACGCGGAGTATTGGCAAGTGTGGGAAACAGATTTTTTATGGTGTCCGCACTAGGCATTCCCGTTAGTGCCAACAGGATAATCAATAATCCAGCAAAGGAGGACGTCCAGTACCAGATTCTACGCTTTGGTTTTGATGTCATGATCATTTTCTCCCGTACATGATTTTTCATTTCATGGGTAAATGTTAGCTCGGAAAGGATCGGACCTTTATCACTATATTGAAATTCCTTTAATTCTTGATCGATGTCCATGACAATCCCTCCCGCTCAAGCATTTGTTTTAGTTTTTTTCGTCCCCGGTAAAGCTTGTTTCGCACTGCACCTTGAGAGGTTTCCAGAACATGAGCTACTTCCTCAATGGATAAGTCCTGATAATAATGAAGAATGATGACTTGACGGTAGGAGAGCGGCAATTTCAGTACGAGCTGTACGAATTCCTTCCGTTCCACTTGCTTCATAACCAATGGCTCTGTCTCATCCTGCTCTTTTTGTGTATGCAGATACTCCCCAAACAAAGATGGGAAGATGTTTCTAACGTACCAGGATCGGACATGCTTCTTGGCTTCGTTTATGGCAATTCGATAAATCCATGTTTGAATGCTTGATTCCCCTCGAAAAGAGGGCAGGTGACGATATACTTTTACGAATACCTCCTGCGCAATATCCTCAGCAGATGTCCGATTTTTTACAATTAAATAAACAAGATGTACGACTCTCCTTCCATATTCGTTCATAATTCTTTCCATGATGGCTTCGTTGGTTTCATGCAATTCCAAATCCATGGCGTTACTCCTCTGTCCGCTCACCTATATTGATCCATGAGCTACGGTTCGTGTCACACCTTTTTTAAAATTTTTTGGCAACAGGGAACAAAAAATGAAAAAATCCTCACTAAGGAGGATTTTTTCTTGTGATTTCTCTGATATCTACGAGACAATGAATAACTTTTCACAGGATACAGTCCCTTACTTCCTGTATATCATACCGCTGATCGGAACATATCTCATAAAACAGGCTTCTTTACCCATTGCCCTGTAAGCATTATTCTTTTACTTTACTGCCATTTGCGATTCAAACATATAATTCACAAGCACATTGGCAAATGCTTCTGCCGTATTGTAGCATTCCTCCAATGTATTGTTAGTGCCGCCAAATTCAAGCAACAGGCTTCCCTCAGAGATTGACTGATTATACACGCCATTCCCTTGGTTCTTACCTTTCAGGATAATCCCCCGGGATAAGCCGGGATACGCGGCTTCCAAACGGGCATGCAGATTTTCCGCGAGCTTCTTGTTCTGCAAATAGTTCGGGTGAGCTGTACCAACGACAAACAACATTCGTGAATACGACTTGTCATGTAAGGTCAAGGCTACCTTACTGCGAGGCTCGTTACTGTCCCGATGGATATCAAAAATATATTGTAGGTTTGGATTCATTGCTGCCGCTGCGCTTACTGCTTTGTATGATTCCGCATAGGAAAGCGAATAGCTTTTCTTTTGCTCCACTAGCCTTTTGGCAAAGTCGTCCTGATTCACCATCGCCTGAATACCTTGTGCTTGCAACAGCTCACCTAGCCGTTTTCCGACCAATGTAATATTGATTTCGGGATCATCTACTGAGCTACCGCTTGTGTTTCTGGCGACATTTCGCCACGACTCACGGTTATGCGTGTGATAGATATAGACTTTTTCATTCCCGACCATGCCAGTGTTATACTCTATTCCAGAGGTATTAGGTACATTTACTGGCTGATTGGTGCCTGGCTGGACGAGATCTACTATCCAGCTAGCAATATAGGCGGTCGAGTTGTCTGCCAATCGAATGACATACCAGTCTCCTTCGTTCTGGACAACCGGGTAGATTTGCCCTGGCTGAACATTTCCGACAACCGCGTAATTGGTTCCAGGCCCAGATCGCAGATTAGTATCGGAATTTCGTACACGTATCATTGCTTCAGCAGCTTGTCCTGTACTAGAAGTAGGCGCCCCCGGTATATCAGTTAGCTGTTGTACCTGAAACGGTATATCACTAGGCTGTACCTGAACCGCATTCTCCTGGGAAGCTGGTTTAAAAATAAATCCGTCTGTGCCGTTGAAGCTGATCTTGTACCAATCATTTTCATATCCATAATGGGTAATTGTTGTATTGACAGGTAACCGACCAATGACTGTGCTTAAAACATTTGGCTCAGCATAAACCTCATAGCTTTCCGATAACACAATTGTCCCTGCCACTCGTCCAACCTCTGCAACGGAAGGCTGTAAAGGAACAACCGGTTCAGAAGGTGCTAAGGATGAGGCTGGTGCTGAAACAGCTATCGGATTAGGGACTAGATCAGGAATCGTTGTGGCCGTTGGTGCAGCCGTTTCCGTCAAGAAACGTGTATTTACCCAGCCGCTAACCTGATTAGACAGCTTGATCTGAGTCCAATCCCCTTGTTTTTTCATTTGTAAAAATACACCGTTTTGATCGATGATCTGCAATATTTGGGCAGTCGCATTCGGCTCAGCCCGAACATTCAGCATATCTACATTACTTTTTACATATTTCACCTGCGGAATCTCAATCTTTTTCACATATTTATTTAGTACCCAGCCTGGTTTTCCATTGGCGAGCTTCACCTGTATCCAATCATTCTTCTGCGTAAGGATCGGTAGCCGTGCAGCTCTGTTGATGGTTCCGACTATCTGGTTAGTTGTACCTGGAGCACTGCGAATATTTAGTTTATCAACAGTTACCTCCACATGAGTGGCCGCCTGAGCATGCAATTGAGGCATTAGTAAAAGCAGGAAACAAACAGCTATCAAGATGGTATGTACACGTAAAAACAAGAACCTCGTTCCTCTCTATTTGATTCATTATGACTGGTAAATTCAGCCTATGGAATAGAAGTTCTCGTTCCATCTACATATTCCTTCATCCTACGACATTTTTTGCTGACAAAATGTAAAGAAAAAAGACGAAACGACAAGTTTCGCCCTTTCTTCTACTTTTCTAATGTTGCAAACCCTGCATGATAAGTAAGTCCCTCTGAGGAAAGCTAGATAATGATGAACTTTGCTCTTATTACTTCGCCTGATTCACCTGTTTTGCCATTTTGAACAACTCTTCTTTCGTAACTAGATTCATCTTAGCTCTAAGAGAGTATTCCACCTTTGTTCCATTTTTTACCCAATGTAAGCTGTGATTGCTGTCCCCATTTTTCGAGGAAAAGACGGAGTAAACCGCTTCATTATCCTCCACCTTTCCTTTTTCCAAAGTATTGGCAAAAGTTCCGACTTTAGATTTCCCTTCCTTTCTAATATCTACTTGTACATATACACTCCCTTTTTCTCCTTTATACTCCGCCTCTGCATTACGAAGCTTATCTGTTATTGGGATTTCTTGAGCGATATATTCTTTTTTCGTTTTCTCTTGTTCTGCTTTCATCCATGCTTGATCATATTTATCGCTCGGATCATAGACTGCTTCCCCCTTTGTGAAAAGAAAACCATTACCTAGCTCGGAGGGTAGCTTGAACAGATTCCCTACTTTTTGTTCCATGTTCTCCCATGTTGTAAAGGTGAATGGTTTGGACTTCACGTCAATAAAAGGACGTGGGTTCAACTCGTTTTGCTTTTGAAGTTCTGTAATAGGCCAATAGATGGCAACAGCCGATCCAGGTTTCATTTTCGTGAGAATCTCGTTGCCAGTGTCAAGCTGTCTATATAACTCTTTAGATCTATTGTGGAGTTTTTCCTTAACCTCTGGCTGCAAATTTTTCATCATTTGTTCTTGCTGATATTCACTTCGTTTTGTGACTTGGGACACTACTTCACCCTTCTCGTTTTTCAGCTCAATCGTCTGGATGCCCGCCCACACAGATGATGCTCCTACCAGCAATCCTACAGTCAATAATAAGCCTAATTTCTTTTTCACTTTCTTTTCCTCCTGTCTTTGATCTGCATATATCGCCTTCATTAGCTTCTTTTTAACATCAATTTTGGGGACTGGCTGCGATGTAAGCAGTTCCTGTATTTGCTCATATGGATCTCTGTCCTTCATCGAGCATCCCTCCTTTTTTGACAAAGTAATGCTTGCATTTCTTCAACGCCCGCTCAAATTGCTTGCGTAAGGTTGCAGGATTCTTGTTCATCAATTCCGCAATCTCCTTATAATCCTTTTCCTCCAACACCCTCAGAATCAGAAGGGTTCGCTCTTCCGTAGATAGCCTTCTCCAGATGCTAGATAATGGTTCGCCAAGGTAATGATGATCGATCTCTTCCTCCACATAGTTGCGGCCTTCCTGATCCCTGTTGTAGAAAAAAGGTAGCAAGCGATTTAGCTTCCTGCGCCTCAATTGCTTCGCACAATAGTTATAGGCGATTTTGTACAGCCATGCAGAAAAGGACAAGGAGTATGTATACCGATCCAAATTCTTATATGCCCTGAACAAAACATCCTGTACAGCATCTTCTGCTTCCTGTTTGTGACCAAGCATATGATAGCAGAAGGTAAAAATGGGCTGTTGAAAATGATCAATGATGATTTCGAATTTATCAAGAGAACCGGTTTTGATCTCTACGATCAGATTCTCTAGCTCTACTTTGTCCACTTGTTTGCCTCCTCTCACTATGTATAAACCCTGAGGCCGTCGATTTGTGACACTACAATAAAAAAAAATACCATAGACTGAAAATCTCAATAGACCTACACTCAAAAAATTTAGACCTGTGCGTATCAATCGGTATAGATAGGTGTTTCTTCCGTACTGAGTTGGGAGCATTAGATATAAATACTTGTTGTCCTATAAAATAAGTAATGATATTATGTAAAGTAAAATAATGGTAAAAATTACATCTATTTACCAATCGTTAGTGGGAGGGGAATTGCTATATGCGGAATTCAAAAAGATTTGTTAAGTCAAAGCTCGTTTTAAAAGTTTTCTTTTTGTTCGCTCTTATCTGTACGGTATTACCACATCAGGCTTCCTTTGCAGCCTCTGATTACAAATCGATATCCTTTTATTTACAAGCTCATCCTGATGACTGGCAGTTATTCCGCGGTGATTATGCTTATAACGATTTGCATGCCTCACAAACCAAAGTAGTATTTATTTATACTACAGCAGGTGACGCTGGTTCTGTAAAAGGTTGGTGGGAAACCCGTGAACGCGGGGCAGTCGCATCTATTAGAAAAGCACTTAAGCCAACTCCATTAACAATAGATATCGCCCAATTTAACGATCATCCTATCGTCCGCTATACATCCGGCAATTCCGTAAGCTACTTTTTACGATTACCAGATGGAATGGATGGGTCTGGGTCTAAAGAATATAATAACGAATCGTTAAGTAAGCTACGAGACAGCAATAAATCAATAACAGCAGTGGATAAATCAACCACGTACACTAGCTGGTCAGACTTTACCTCTACGTTAAAGGAAATCATGGACTTTGAATCAAATGCAGTCGGAGCCAAGTATCCTTGGGTAAATGTGGCGGATAACGATAGTAAGTATAATCCTGGGGATCATATGGATCATAAAGCTACTTCAGATGCAGTAAGCACTTTTGCAAAAGGGAACTATAATCGAGCCTTATATGTTACGTATGATGTGAAAAATAAGAAGGCAAACATAGGCGGAGCGGCTCTAACGAATAAGAAAAATCTTTTCTATGCTTATGCAAATGAGGTTTACAGTCAAACGGTGGCAAACGGTGATCCTGTCGATCAACAGTTGTTTGAGGATGAATGGTACTGGTGGGGAAATAAGAGTTATTCCAGAAATATTAAGTATGATCAGTAGTCAGATAGAAAGCTCTCTTACATGTAAAGAGAGCTTTCTTGTTTTCATCTATTATGATAAGAAGTAAAACTCCATTTTCCCCTCATGTAAGCGGTTGGATTTTTCACTTAAAATGTGCCGTCTTTATCCCCCTATTTGATTCAGCAAAACAGATTTTGTTACACTCCAGCTTCAAAATTGGTTCTTTCGAAATAAAAAACGAAAAAACCACCTACTACACCTCTCTTGATGACTTTTCAAAAACTAGAACTTAACATCTTACTGCCGCTAAAGAGTATGTATTAGAAGGAAGCTTTTTTATTCATTCCAATTCCACAATCCTTGTCTTCCTCTCACTGAGATTCGTTCTATTTGCTTTACATTCGTTAATTTCCAAGCGAATCGCCCTAGTTCATACCATCCAAAAGCGTATTCATTTCCCTCTATACGGCGCTTTGAATCTCCAGCTAAAGCATAAAAGCCGGTATGTTCTTTCACTTGCAAGCACTCTGTAAGCAGACATGTCCCAACAATTGCTCCAGTCGGTAGGTCATCCGCGGTTAATCCATATTTGGCTAAAACAGATCGAAATGGCTCCTGCTTACATACGTCCTTATCCACCTTCTTGCCAGCATGGATTGCTAATTCTCCCCGATAATTCGTGCGCCAGCCCCGGGTCTCGAATTCCTTTTCTCCTAGGGCAATAAGCGTGGCCCATGGTTGATGTATCGTAATTGCCTTCACTCTTCCTACCTCCTCAAAAAACGATCAATCTCAAATCTCACGTTCACCAATCATGTCTCTCTTTGCCCGTCTCTCACAACCCATTGCACGACGGACAAAATTCTAATCCCTCTTGTATCATTATTACACACTGTTTGTCTATTTCTTGGCAAAAAATTTCATGACCCACTTGCTCATTCCATTTTCATTCTTATCTGAAAGCCCAGGCATGGACAATAACAATATCTTCGCTGACTCATCCTTCTTGTAAAAGGGGTAACCTCCGATTTACATATCCCGAAATGAATTTGGAAATTGCTTCAGTAGGGAACTTTTTATTTTATTACTTTCCGGATCGGAGAAATCCCTGCTCCTTTTAAAGCTACAATAGCTACCTTTGTTGTAGATTCTCTGGATGAATTTGCAGCCGATTTTAAAGAAAACGGTTTTCCATTTATTCGAAAGCCTAAACAGGTACCTACAGGAAAAAGCATGACTGTCCAGCATCCTGATGGAGCTATTGTTTAATACGTTGAACATAGTTGTTACCCCTGTCATTCGGAAGATTCAATAAAACAAGAAAGCCCCAAGCCTTTAAGAAGTTAAGAAAAAGCCCTCCGACGACCATCAACTAGCCAAAAGAGGGCCTTGCTGGTATTTCATTTTCTTCCCAGATGCATCGTTTATTTTAGCTTTTTTTGTGTTTCACCTTATAATGGAGCTGGACAAATTGCCCATAGCGTTTTGTTCCCTGTAAGAGTAAATCTATTTGTGGATTTTTTTCTGTAAATAAAGGAATACCAGAGCCCAAAATATGAGGTGTAACTGTAATCATGTACTCGTCAATTAGATTTTCTTTCATAAAAGTATCAAGAATTGCAGCTCCACCGATCATCCATATGTTAGCCCCTTCCTGTTCCTTTAGCTTTTTAGTGAAATCAACCACATTTTCGTTTACAAATTCGACATACTCATTTGAACCTTGTTCTGAAGTTGAAAACACATAACACTTTTTATCCGAATATGGGAACACTTCCGTTATTTTTCGTACATACTCATAGGTGTTTTTCCCCATAATCGTTGTATCAATCGATTGATACATTTCCAAATAACCATTGTCACCTTCTCCCTCTGTTTCGAATAACCATTGTAAATCATCATCTTCCTTAGCAATAAACCCATCTAAGCTTGCTGCAATAAACAAAATAATGTCTCTTGGCATCGTTAGTCCCCTTTTTTCAAAATGTCCTTACCCTTAAAACACGTTTTATACTAACCTTAAAACATGACAATTTCTGACACGTAAAACAAGAAGGGTGAGATATATGTCAAAAGCCAAGCGTTTATTAGATATCCTTATGTTTGTAACTACGAAAAGAAAATTTACAGCACAAGAATTAGCTGACGAATTTAACATATCAGTCCGAACCATTCATAGGTATTTGTTAGATTTAAGTGATATGGGGCTATCAATCTATGCAGAGAAGGAGTACGTCAATGTAAAAGTGCCCCTGAGCTAGAAGGCTATGTAACAACACAGGAAGACGGAACTGGATATATTGATTCATTGATAGAGGAAAGTGAAATCTCTTATATTGCTCCGTTATTTTATAGATTGGGGGGCCATGCACAAATAAAAGAACCAAGGGATTTAATAGACAAATTGCGATTGCAGGCACGGGAAATTTTGCGTATTTATGCGGGTGAAGAATAGAGCTTAGATAGAGAATATTTCAATTTGCTAGGAGAATAACCATTTTCTCTCCCAAGGATAGGTGTCTAGCCTCGAAACAAAGAAAAAGCCCTCAAAAAGGGACTTTCCTCATTATTTGAATCACTTTTTGAGGTGCCTATCAGAGCCAAAAGATCAGATTCTCAATAGGTAAAATATCCAAGAAGATTGATTGGAAAACCTGCGTTATTTATATACTTTACAGTGTATGTTCCAGGTTGCAGACAAAATTGTTTTGAGGTGGTTCCCATTGAATATATCCCATCAAAAAAATAGATCTGTCCATTGTCCCCTAATATATTAACAGAGGTGTTAAAAGAGCCACTTCTTTGAGGATCGGATGGAGTTTGATTAACATTGAGCGTCCCACAAAAGTAAAACCAACTGTCGCCCTTATCGGTGCATCTTTCCAATAGCTATTAGCTTCTAAGCCATTATGCCAAAAATTAAACAAATAATTTTCGAATGGCTGCACTTTTTGTTGTTGACCAGCCTCAACTGATTTACTAGGCGCTGCTTGTGCAGAAGGAACTAATGCGAATACCATCATTGCGGCTATCAAGCCTTTGAACACTCTTTTTTTCATTTTCATGCCCTTCTATATTTTACAATTAAATACATTTATAGAATATAATACATCAAATTAGGTAACAATATATTTTTTCAAAAAATGACTGAATGAAGCGATTGCAAATTATCATTTATAAGTGTGTTTCTACTACATACAAATGGAATTTTTAATGGCGGTTAAAGGACAAAAATTTAAAAGTTATCCAGAATCATTGAAAATGGAAGCTATTCGTTTACACATTGAGGAAAAGTGGACGTATAAACAAATTGTAGAGCATTTGGAAATTCAGGACAAAGATCGCATAAAAAAGTGGATGAGAAAGTACAGACAACAGGGTGAGTTTGGACTTCTAGATCGACGCGGACGTCGTGAGGCCTATATTGATCAGGATAGATATGTCCAAAAACTGAAGCGCGAGAATGAAATCCTAAAAAAGTGTTTGGAAATCTGGATGCGGGAGGTGTAAGGAAGAAGTATCGGATTGTGGAGAGTTTGTCTACAATATATCCAATTACTCAGGTTTGTAAGGTGTTAGGAGTTTCGAGAAGTGGCTATTACAAGTACCTCTCTACTAGAAACTTGTTTAGGGATAAATCGATGAAAAAACGGATCAGAACGATCTATGAACAAAGAAAAGGAATATATGGATATCGCCGAATTCAGGCCGAACTGTTACGCCAATTTGGTTGTAGGGTTAATCATAAGAAAGTATTACGCATCATGCAAAATCTGGGACTCAAATCCATCATTCGCCGTAAACGTTCCTATATGACTGCCCATCAAGCAAAAGTATCGGATGGACGTATTACAGATAATTTACTCAAACGTGATTTTACCGCTCAAGAGCCTAATCAAAAATGGGTAACTGACGTTACCCAATATCGCATCGGTGAAGAACGTATCTACCTTTCTGCAATCAAAGATTTATGTACGCATGAGATTATCGCTTATCATATCAGTACTCGAAATGACAATGAGCTTGTTCTAGAGACTTTTAGGAAAGCATTCGAAATGCAAAAAGACGTGACTGGTTTGATCGTTCACAGCGACCAAGGTTCCCAGTACACGTCCCATGCATACCACGACATGCTGCCTACGGTTGGTGCCCAAATCAGCATGTCCCGACAGGGCAATTGCCTAGACAATGCCTCGATAGAAAGCTCCTTTTCTCATTTGAAAACCGAAGCCCTATATCCCTATGATATACGAGATCTTCAAGATGCTCAAAGGAGAATTGAAAATTACATTTATTTTTACAACGAAGAACGTCTTCAACTGAAGTTAAATAAACTGACGCCTAGTGAACTTAGGCGTCAGTTAGCGGCCTAACGGCCGGGGGTTTTCTTACTGTCTACTAAACGGGGGCTTGACCACTATGTGGAGGGGGTGTTTCCTGTTTTTTAAGGTGATTAGTAAATTGTTGAAATAAAAATAACCCTCTAGGACTTCCTAGAGGGATTCTGTGCTTATAAATAAGTAAAGGTTCATCCCACCGATGTTGAAACGTATGCCTTCGGATCGGGATATAAACTACAAAATATATCAGTCCTCAAAAATGCATAATTCGATTTTAGAGGACAAAAAAAGTTTCGTCCCCAATCCGTCCCCAAGTTAGCATTTAAAAGCCTGTACTAGTAAATTTAAAAACCCTGTTACATCAAAAAAAGCCTTGATAATCAAGGCTTTTAACGTTTCTGTTATGGTGATCCGGACTGGGTTCGAACCAGCGACCCCCACCCTGTCAATTTGGTCAAACGCCTTTACGCTAGTTAATTTAAGTGCATTAACCTTACTTTAGTGCGGTTTATGTGTAATTAAGATGATTTAAATTTACCTGATTTACTTAAGTGCGTTGTCAATTTGGTTGTCAATGCTGTCAAATAGATCAAACAGGAGTGAACAAGATATTTCAAAAGAAACTATCAAAATTCCCAATGCTCTGTCACCAGGTCACACATCCTCTTTATTTCATTTGGATATATTGTATCATAGGTGGAATAGTGGAAATAAAAATGACCACACTCAGTTAAGAATTCGGCCTATGCAAAAGGTTAGAAAAAACATAATAACGATGTGGGCAAGGATTTGCTCCTTGCATGATATAGGGTAGGCGTGGACTGAACGCCTCGTTTTATTGCTTTGGGTAGATGTACCGCCTTGCGTACTGCTTTCCATCTCTATTCGGCCAACGCATACTACTTACCAAGCCCGGAATAGCACCTCTATACCTGATTATCATCTACCTATTCCGACACCATATCATATATGTGATATGCAATCCACCAAAATAAAAAGCCGCTGAATAATCAGCTGCTTTTTATGTATTTCCAGTATTTACGCCTGGAATATTTGAAACGTCGAAGAAGCTCTTTTTACTATAATAGCTGAACGAATGCTTTGCATGTAGGATATGGGATATCTTTGCTGAGAACCCATTCCGCCTGCATTCTTTCGTTCAACTTATATAGAACAACTCAGGTCTTCATAGTTTTCACAGGTAGTATCTATTTTCAGCAATCATATGGGTTGTGGCATTCTTGGTCACCACTAACACTACCATAACCATTAGTCGGATCTTTTGGGTAGTACGGATAACCAGCTGCCTGAGTGTTAGTTGGGAAAAAGGATAATCCAACTACCGCCAAAGACAAAAAAGAAATTGCTATCATTTTTTTCATAGTTAACCTACTTTCTCTATTTATTCACAATTATCATAACTGTATGACTATTATAACTATATGACTTTTATGGGTCAACTATAAATGAATATATGAGCAAATTTATATAAATAAATCATGAGTTTAATTATTACTTTACACATAAGATGAATGAAGCGCAACTACGCTATTTTATTGCGATTAACAATGATTATTTTTAGCTTTTTTGCTTGTCATTTACTTCATTGCGTTGTCAGTCCCTTTCTATAGGGGTGACCAAGAAAGTCACCCCTCTATCTTCTCTATCCTTGAACATAACTCATGCTGCCAATCCGCGTCGTTCGTCATACTGGCGATAAAAGATAAGTTTTTGAGTTTTGCAATCTCCCAAGCTCTTTGAGCGTTTGCACTCAGGCAATGGCTCATTTCTGTCATTTCCGAGTCAGTAAGCTCCCTTGTCTTATTGATAAACCAAAGCTCTGCCATACGTTGGTGGACGATCCACATCTGCACCAGCTCCTTAATCTTGATGGTACAGTGTATGCACAGTTAACTTTGATTTTGCATGTCCAACTGTGATTTTTTTCTATCCCAAATTTGTTCAACTGTCCATCGCTTTTGTAATCCCTGTTCAGCAGCTCGTGCATTCAATACATCTACTATATCGTAAGCCAACGCTAGATTAGGCACTGACTTATTCCTTGCAAGGCTTGTGATAGTATTTCGACTTACTTCAAGTGTGTCAGCCAACTCCTGCTGTGACATGTCCAACATGACCAGGATAGCTTTCAGATAGCAGATCATAAAAATCACCCCATTGCTCACTTCACTACAGAGCTTGTCGAATCCTTTGACGAGTATATGGAGGTTTTGACTATAAATACTTATTTTGTAATTAATTTGTAAATATATGTAATAATGTAATATAATAGAATCAGTAGCTACAATTTCAAATATTTAGGAGGTTTTCCTTTTGAAAAAAATTTTGATCCCAACCGTGTTATGTACTGCAATGCTGTTCTCTCAGAATATGTCACATGCATCTGAAACCAATAACGTTAAGCAAATACAACAAACCCAATCAGTTGAAACAATCGTCATAGACGGTAAAAAAATTACTTCTGAGATTTTAGAAGATAGTGAAAAGGTTCGTAAAGTCAAAGTAACATCTGGAGACGAAACTACAATTGCAACATATAATAAAGTCAACAATGAGATAACATTAGAAGAAGAAGGAAATAAAGCTGTTAAAATACAACCTTTAAAGCATTTTAAGTCCAGTAAAAATGAATATAAATTAGACGTAGCAGCTAAAGATAAGGTTATTGCAGAAGCTGAAGACGATTGGTGGGGGTACGGTTATAAAATCACCAGATTCGAAAAAACCTTTAAGTGGAAAGTATATACTCCTGATAGAAGTTCCATATTAAAGGAAAAATCCTCTAATAAATCCGAGTTAGTCGACTTTAGAAATGCTGTGGATACAATGGAATCTTATCAAAAAGAAGCATACGCTGTACTTGGTGCTACGACAGCCGCTGTGATAGCCGAGATTGTAGCAGCTCCCGCAACCCTCGGATCTACTGCAGTTATCGCAATCGTCACTGGTCTTGGCGGTTCAGCAACAGCAGGGTACAAAGTGTGGCAAGCTTATAAAGCTAGGCAGGATTGTGACTATAGATTCGAGTCCATAACAAATTAAAAGGAAAAAATTCCGATTTTTCACATATATAATTAAGGACTGGAGTCTATTTCCAGGTTATAGTAAAGTGAATCGTAAATGATTCACTTTTATTTTTTAAGGAGGTATGGAATGGATAGTATTTTTATCATTATTTGGACGACTACACTTTTTATAGTGACTTTGATTTTGTTTAAAAATCTGTACGTTTCAATAAAAATAACCAATATAAGATTAAAAGAAATTTCCCAAAAATTATCTATTGAAAATCAACTAGATTTAGAAGTTCGATCGTTGATTGAGCGTGGGGAAAAGGCTGGGGCAATAAAGCTAGTCCAAGATAAACTTAAATTAACAACTCAGGAAGCAAAGCATTATATTGAGCTACTATAAAAACATTAAGCCTTGCAATTATGATATGCTCCCCTTGTGGTAGACAGTTGAAATAATATAACTGTTTCCTTACAAGGAGGAGCATTTTGCTAGGACAAGCTTAAAAAGACAGCTAGTGCATCGAACTGGGTTGAAGATGCCAAAAGGCTGGGGATGGCTGAGGAACCCTAAGAAGTATGCTTATAATAAAGTTTACAACAGGACTACGTTTGATATATTTAAGGTAATTGGTAAGTTGTTTAAATAACTAATGCTTTGGTTGCAAAATTTCACCAAAATAAGCAAAATGGTTGCAGAGATGATTGTCAAGAAAAAGAATGAAAACCCTCCTGATTAAGGAGGGTTTTATCGTTATTCATTCTGCGGTTCCTGTCCACTAGCAACCCTTACCCGATCAGCCAGTTCCCCAAGGGATTGACCAAAGGTATCTTACAAATATGTCATGTAAATGTAAGGTTATCCAATATGAACTATCGTGTAAATTAATTAAACTCTGTATCATGCAGAACATAAAAAATTTAGATGAAGTCCGAGAGAGAAATTTACAGTGATTATTTAAAATATCAAATTAAATTACTGATTCAAAGGAGAAAAAATGAGGAAAATAATAAATATATGTGTAATTGCTGCTGTTTTATTTGGTGTTTATTTAACCTTTATATATAAAGAACCAAGAAACGGAATCCTAATGTTTGGTGATAAACAGGCATTACAGGATATTAAAAATGAACACAATAGTGAAATCAAGTCAGTAGATTTATATAAAGTCAAAACAACAAAAAGTGATAAGAATTCAGTATTCATTATGGATCAAAAAACAGCTGAAGATGTGATAAAAAAAGGAATATTACGAAAGGAAAGTAAGCAAGGTTTTGCGGCCTCTGATCCAATTCAATCTTTACCTAAAATAACAAATGGCGAGGCAGTGTTATTTACAGATAAAAAGAATGAAAATCTAAAAAAAATAGCGTTTGATGGGAAAGAAATACCTGTAAGATACGATAGTAATACTTGGTTTGGTCATGATCGTTTTTCGGAGTATGATGAGTTCATCTTAATTGTAGACAATTCTACATTTAATCAAATTCCTTCCAAAGAAACATATATGGGGATTTTTACACTCAATAAAGTGTATGGGAAAAATAATGGAGTCGTAGACACAAATGATGCAAAACAAGTACAAACAGAGAAAGAATTTATGAAACTTACTGAGAGTCGGATGGATAACGTTCATTTTATAAAAGGATTATCCATTTTAGAATAATTGGTAAAACAAAAAGCATGCAAAATGTTTCAAGGGGTTAAAAATATCACTAGATAAAAAAGATTTATGGAGGTTCATATGGCTGGTATTATAGGACATACAATGGTTACTACAACTGCCGCATTGGTATACAGAAAACAATTAAACATTACAACTTTATTTTGCGGGATGGCGCTACCGGATATTCTAACTCACGTGTTTTATTACGTACCATTTATTCCAGGTTTAAATCCAAGCGTTCTGGATGAAACTTATTTGGGTGGTTTGGCTTGTGCCATATTCTTAACTGCATTGGTTATGGGTTGTCTTAAAATAGTGCCTAAATTAATGTTTTTATTTACTTATAAACAAAGTATTTCATTCAAAGTAATTTTTCTTTCCGCTTTAGTAGGTACTGAATTACATGTTCTCATGGATTTAATCGCTATAAACGGATGGATATATATATGATAAGTTAGACAACAAATAAAAAGCCCTCAAACGGAGATTTTTGTCCGTCAGAGGGCTTTTGCATTATCTTTGTCTTGCACATACGTTAGGTGTTATTTATTTTGAGGTATTTGCCCACTAGCAAGCCTTACCCGATCAGCCAGTTCTCCAAGGTATTTAGCCTGTTCTTTCAATCCCATTGCGTCACTAACTTTCCATTGTGTTTTCAATACTAAAATGATTTCATCTGCAAGCCTTCTATCCATAGTTGTTTCCTCCTTCATAATTGCATCCCAAAAGTCTTTTTCCATGCAGTTCATATCTACGTTGCCTTTAATACCAGCTACTTTCCCACAATCAGAATACTGAAAGACCGCCCAGCGGCCCCATGTAGGATTTAACATAGGTTGGTTTGTATTGTAATGGGCTACCCATAATGGATAGCAAGCGAGAGCTTTATCAAGGTTACGTTTAGCAAAATAAGCTCCTGTATAGATCATAGGCGGTTGTCCTGTATGGCCCTTAATATGGGTAAGAAACGCGAGGCAAAACTCTGTAATCTGTGCAGGTGTTAATCCCTTCTCCGTCTCAATATCAAGCACTAGCAGCATATCATATGGTAGTCCTTTGACCGTTTGAACAAAATGTTCCGCTTGTGCCTAGGCAGATAAATCAGGGTGGGCAAAGTGATAATACCCCACCTTGATTCCGGCTCTATTGGCTTCCTGGGCATTTTCTTTTAGCTTCCTATCTACTAGGCTAATCCCTTCTGTTGCCTTAATAAAAGCGTACTTCACACCGTCAGACGCAACCTGACTCCAATTAATTTCCCCTTGCCATTTAGACACGTCTATACCCTTGATATTGGTTGTATTCTTTGCTTGCATTACTTACCATCTCCTTTATCTTTTAAGACCTCTACAGCTCGTTTAAGGGGAAATGCCTTTAATCCGGTCTTACTAATAGCCTTCAAGTGAAGTACATCAAACCACGGGATTTTACGTTGCTCCCCATTTGGTAAAGTCGTTGTATACCACACTTCACCTGTGTTCGGATCGGTGGTTACTTCCGTCACAGATGGATTTAAGGGCCATAATGCCTCCGGTCTGCCATTCCATCCCCAATCAATAAGAGCGTAGGCATTTCCCTATAGCATTACATGTACTTGTAGCAACTCTTTAAACGTGTAGGCGTTCATATACGGATTAGGCCGAATGCCTAGCAGACTCGTGACAGAATGGTTTCGATCTCGTTCAATTCTGTTTCCCTTGCGAGTGAAAATCTGGATCGGTAGCTTGCCGATATCACCACCTAAGATACTCGCGCATGTGTAGACATTACTGTTTAGTAGAGCTGTGTCACCTGTTACGCGTTCCCCACTGTACGTCGTTGATCCACCAAGTAGATTAATGAGCCAGTCTTTCGGGTTCTGTAAGTCTGATTCATTTTGAAATAAGCTCCTGAATATCATTGGTTTCACCTCCTGCGTTCAGGCACTTTGGAGAGTTTCTTGCTGATTAAAAAGCCTAAAAGACATAAAAAAACACCGGATACATAAAGTCCGGCGATACCATTTAGTAAGTAGGTGGCTGTCGTAATACAAGCACATCCAGAGAGAATGAGAATATCCTCGATAAATAATAGCAGGAACCGTAAGTACTTCACTTTCTCCCTCCTTTAAATTGCATAATAAAAAATCACCGCATATATAACGATGATTTTTTCATTATCTTATTATCACAACCAATAGTTTTTCATTAAATCACTAAACCATTGAGGCTGCCTTACCTCTTCTCTAGGAAGATATTCCTTTAAAACAGGTTTAATATCAAGTATTGGAGTACCTTTAACAGCATCTAAACCTTGTACATATAAAACTCTATTCTCCCTTTTTAATAGTTTTACAGTTGTTAACCCTAATTTATTGGGTCTATATTTACTTCGTTGAGCAAGAATCCCTACTTTAGGATAATTAGGATTATTTCTTGGAATCTTAGAACCATATTCAATTTCATCGTCTCGGACTTGATCAAAATAAAAAATAATTTCTATATGTGAGTACTCGTCAATACCATCCAAGCTACTATCTTTCATATGATCAGCTAATGTAATAGTAGAAATCTCTTCCCCCCAAAAATCATGAGACAAATCTTCTCTTTTATTCTCAACAAAACCAATTGGTTTAACTTGAAACATTGAAATCTCATCTCCTTTTGACCTATAAATTAAATTCAATATATTTGTATATTATTTTACAATCAATCTTTAAAAATAGTTTTCAAAAGGATTGGCTAAATTAAGAAAAAACTTACTAAAGATTTTAGAAACTGAAATTACCCGATAAGATATGGGCGTTTAAATCCGCTTTATAGTCTCTACACATTACCCTTACATGTGCATTTATCGCTGACGCTATCGGGTCAATCCGATCCGTAGATTTAGACTTGTCCAGCATAATATTTTCCTGGGCGTCCATCTTGGTTACTGTGTTTCCAATTGACCATTCTAGAACAGGGTTCTTGTCGTGTAGAACCTTCTTTTCCAAAACCATTTCTCTAAAATTCTTTGTTGGTTCTGATAGAGTACGTACCCCTTGCCTAATTTCAATCATGGTATAGCCTTCTGCCTCCATATCAGCAGCGAATTGAGTTGCATTGTATGGATCGTAACAAATTTCTTTGATTTTCCATTCCTTTTCGCGCTCCATGCGCTGAATATACGCCTTAATAAACGTGTAATCCACAACAGCCCCAGGAGTAGCCGTTACCCACCCTTGCTGGATATATAGATCGTAGGGGAATCTATCTGTTTTTCGTTTTACTGCTAACGTATCCTCAGGTATAAAGGAATGATTTAAGATAGCAATGTGGTCATTTTTTAAATCAAATTCAGCAAGATTAGGGAGTTCATCAACGCCACATTTTGCTCAGGCTGCCAAAGACATATACCCGTTTTCTTTTTGATCTACCCACCGATTCATATTTTTGGTTAAGTAGTTTCTCATCTTCTCCGGTACGTCTAAAGCTGCTTTAAGCTCGCCACGTAAATAAGCCATACCCTCTTCATATGAACATAGGATCGGGTTGGCTTTTATCCAGACAGATTCATCTTTGATATCATCGTCCTTGTCAAGCTCGTTGACCATTACGAAATATTCCTCATTTTCTATGGATGAATGAGGATCAAGGATATTCGAAATATACTTGTATTCCACACTATAGCAAGGGTGGTGCAGGTTGAATCCTGCTGTTGTAATAATCATCATTAACGGTTGACTACGTGCGCCCATACCCGACACAAGCACGTCATAAATTTCGGAAGTAGGGTGGGCGTGATACTCGTCAATGATGCCAGCTTGTACGTTAAAACCGTCACCCGTTTTTCCTGCATCCTTTGATAGAGCAGCGATAAAAGATTCACTTTTGAGATGCTGTATTTTTCCGTAGGCTACTTTGAACTTACCTTTTAGATCGGGGCAACCATCAATTTGTGTTCGTGATTCATTCCATACAATTTTACTTTGCTCGGCTTTGGTAGCTCCGATGTAGACCTCTGACATGTTTTCACCGAAAGCAGAGGATTCATAGCTTGCCACAGCTCCCAAAGATTGTGATTTAGCATTTTTCCTTCCTACCTGCCAATACGCTTTGCGAAAACGCCGTAGACCTGTATCCTTATGCACCCATCCATAAATGTTCCCAAAGACAAATATCTGGATTTCATGAGGGGTTATTCGTTTACCAGCAAGTTTCCCTTTTGTGTGCCGAAATAAAGACATCCAATATAAAAAACGATGTGCTTTTTCCTCATCAAAAATATAAGGAAAATGTTCCGTACCCTCATTCTTGATATCATCCAGGAAACGGCTGCACGCCCATTTATGTTTATCACAAGCAACTATCTCACCAGCTACGACATCAAGGCTATAGTCAATTAGATATTGTTTGATCATAAATCACCAAACGTCTTTTCGACCTCGCTAGGCTCCTGCTTCTCCTGTTTCGGTATTACAAGTTTGCATCGAGAAGCAATAGTAAGGCCCAGGTCACTTGCTGCTGATCTACATTGTTTAAATAATTTATCCTGGTTAATCAATAAATCTGAATAAGCTGCGTTTGCTTCCTCCCATTCGTTCATGTCAATTACAGCCCCGTCACCATCATGAATTGCTTGTTTGCGCTGCACTGTCAATTCCGTTTCTAGTAAAGCATCTGTGACTTTTATATACATCTTTCGGGCATATAAAAAGCGAGCCAGTGCATCTACATCAAGATTAGTCATGATGCCGATTTGCAGCAGCTCGCTTGCAATCTTTTTAAATTCTTTTTTCAGGTCTTTCGGTAGGTAGTTAGGGGGCTTAACTTTGTCATTTGCCGCCTTTATTTCTTGGGCTTTACGGCTGTTCTATTTCAGCCTTTGTTAGGTTTTTCTTTCCCTTGTAGAGCAGCAAGTCAACTGGTTGCCTTGGTCTAGACATTCCCTCCCCCCCTTTATGTCTTGAAAATAATGTATTAGACTGTGCAAACAAAGTGCTAGACTGGCATTTATTTATGGAAGCTACCGATCTCCGTTAGTTCAATCTAAGCTCCATTTTTCTACTCTTCGTTGTCATTCCGATTGATTCATAAAATAAAATTGCAGAAGCATTATTCTCCGATACCCCTAATTCAATACTATTAACCTTCAGACTTCCCCCGAAATCAATAACATATTGCATAAGTCTCTTTCCAACGCCCTTATTTCTGTACGTTTCGGAAACACACAAACTATTTACAAATAATATTTTTCTCGCATTCACAAATGAATTTTCAGTTATGTCTTCTTCCTTCATCACAACTACTCCGATTATCTCTAAGCCTATGGTAGCCACAAAAATATGCTGTTTGACATCAATTAGCTGGCTTTCGAAGAATTCTTTCCCGACTGGAGTTGGGTTTTCTTTATACAAATCTGGTCTTTCAAAAACGTGTAGATCATGAACCTGCCTGAACAAGAGCAACAAAGATTCGTAGTCATCTTGATGAGCGTCTCGGATAGATATATCCATATTTCTCCCTCCCCAATCAGTTAACGTATTTTACCACGCTTACTCTTTAACCAAAATAGTTTTACTGAGCATTTCTGCCCGTTAGTTCAATAATTTACAATGAGTCTGACACTTTATTTTCTGTGTACACCTTTCATTTCTGAAATTCCATTTAGGGAATTTTTTTATGGAAGACTGACACGCGGTCTAAAGACGGCACTGTGCAGGTTTTTGATACCCCCCTCCTTCTTCAAATACTTTCATACAACTTTAAAAGCTCATCTTACCTCGTTTCTGTGGCTCTGTGAACGTCTGTGATAATCACCCTACTTTTAAATAAAAAAGTCCCCTGAGAGAAAGGAGACTAAACGAAAACAATCTATACGTGTGCAGGTTCAGGTATTTCTACGTGAAGGGGTGGAGGAATTAACCATCCTTTTTCTTTGTTTATACGTAGTAATCTTACCCCATATTGTGCTTTTGTAATATGGAATTGTCCAAACATCACGCCAATGTCTTCTCTAATCGACTGGCCCATAACTTGACTACATGAAACTAGTCCAGTCGCTATATCCTTAGTTACAGACGCAGCAATTTCAGGATCAGTAAACCTAGCACCACCAGGAATACTTTCTAATGATGCTGATGGTCTTTCTGGTGGAGAAGGGGGTAGAACAATACCATTAACTTTTAACAAATTTTCGACTTGTTCAATTTCTTGCTTCATGGTTTGGATAGTATCTTCAAGAAATTTTTTAAGATCAGTATCGCCAGTATGGTTAATGAATAGTTGGTAACCAGCTAATAAGCCCTTTGTAACAGATAGATAACTCCAAACTCCAAACACTTCACCGTAGTGCATTGGTTCATTTTGTGGATTACCACTTAAAATTCCCATGATTGCCCTCCCTAGTTGAAAAATATCCATTGAGTGACCTTAACGATTGGTCACATCCTTATAGTTCCTAAAAACAATAACCCTATTCATCATGATAAAAGGAATATGGTCATTTTAACCTAGTGGAATATTTTTTGTTTTTACTGGACATCTTTTGTCTATGGTAATTGATACATCATCCCCAAGTTCCTCTATCTTCTCTAGCAGTCTTCCGGTTATGACACTGCTCACATAATGGCTGCCAGTTGTTCCGATCCCAAAACAGCGTCTTATCTCCCTTATGTGCAACAATATGGTCTACTACTGTAGCACCATTGAGTAATCCTTTATCAAAACAATGTTTGCAGAGTGGATGCTTTCTTAAAAATCCTATTCTTGCTTTTCTCCACTTGGCATCGTAGCCACGTTGCGTAGATGATCCACGTTCCCTATCATACTGCTGGACTTGTTTCTTTTGATGCAAAGGGCAATATGCTTCTCTTGTTAGTGTTGGGCATCTGGAATGCAGACAGGTCATTAATGGTTTGCTAGGCATTGTTTCACCTTCCTTGTTTAGTAAAGAAAATATTTGTCAAAATGACCTATATATATTTATTTCTTTTCTTTTCTTTTGTGTACTTATTGCATACATCATGCAGCAAAAACTAGAGTTACTGTTACAGAAATAAAGGTTATTGCTTACAGAAACTCAACTGGTTAAAATACCCATTTCGGCAGAATTAGTTATTGTAAACAAAAACCCCTATTAATGTTGCAGAAACTACAGTTCAAATAGAGTTATTGCGACATGATGTAAACAATATGTACACTGCTTTTTTCAACTTTTTTTCCTGTATGATAAGCATAAAAAAACACCAATTAAGGTGCTTTTTTAATGTAAAAAGTAAAAGTAATTTAATCATTTAAAATAAACATCCCGTTCCACAATTATTTGAAGTGGGACGGGATATCTTTAGGTTAATTTTTATTCTTATAGAGTCATCATCTTAGGTAGTCAGCAGAAATTTTAAGTTATTTTACCCAAACATCATGTACTCTTTCAAGTTTTCCATTTTTATATTCACTTAGGTATCCACGCGTAGCACTCTTTGTGGCAAACAAATACCATGTTCCGTTAACTTTCTTAACCTTTAAACCATCACCTTCAACCGTATAATGAGTTGCTGGTGAAGTATACAATGGTTCCTTCCCGCCACCAGTTACACTAACATTTGGTTGAATCTTTAATACTTGAGAATTTGTTTCTTTTGCAGTATTAACCTCAGTAGCTGCAAAAGTAGGAACAGCTAAAGCACCAGTAAGAACCGCGAAAGTAGATAAAGATGCTAACAGTTTCTTCACAACAAATCACCCCAAATTTTATTTGGTAATATTTACCATGAATTCATATTACCATCCTTTTATTTATAAGTAAACTGACTTTTGGTAATTATTTCAATTTTCTAATCCTCTTTCTGTATTAAGAAATTAAAATAGCCATCCGTAGGTGATTAACCTTTAAATCTCATGATATAAATTTACACCATCTAAAACCTAATACCACACGATTAAAACTTATTTTTTTCATATTATTTCCTGTTATATTTTATTGGTTTTTCCTTCTGTGAACTTCTATAACCTATGTTACTTTGGTTCCTCATCCCTCCTTCCTAATTCTCTTTCCTTATTATAGATAGTGTTTCTGCAATCACTTGTTTAAAAATAGCTATTGACTGCCACGCTCCAATTTGAGTCACTGGGAACGGCTTTGTCAGGAACAGCAGACAGAAAACACCTACCTGCACCCGTAAATAAAAAAATTTACAAGTGCAAGAGTGGGTGTCACCGGTTTACGGTAGTCGAGGTTTCGCTACGCCTTGTTTAAACACTAATCTTTCGATTACAGCCGACTTTCTACACGTATTAAACAGCCCCTACATGCTGGTTTCTATCGGCAGCCACTACAACCTTAGCTGTACTGTTTACCACCGCGCCTTTTATGGTTGCGCTCACCTTTGACCGTCAGAATG
Source organism: Brevibacillus halotolerans (assembly GCF_026891775.1). NCBI lineage: Bacteria > Bacillati > Bacillota > Bacilli > Caryophanales > Paenibacillaceae > Brevibacillus > Brevibacillus halotolerans. The sequence goes on along the minus strand of NZ_JAPTNK010000005.1, from coordinate 69,605 downwards.
TATAAACAAGGAAGTACATATGTACTGACGCGCTGCATTTTTTGACGTTGGCTACAGCTTAACCTGTTCGAGTTTAAAGCGTGTTAGGTCATTCCGCCTAAAGATATTTAACTATTGAAGTTAATCTACAGTAGATAATATATAACTCCTGGAGTTAAACGTCAAGATTTATTCAGGTCAGAAGTGTAACGACTGAGGTTAATCGTGTATAATTAAATAAGAACCAATTAATCTAACTGAGGTGAGGAAATGGGTGGAATTAAGTTCACTTTAGAAAAAACACTGGAACGCTTGAATATCACCAGAAATAGGCTTGCTGTAGAAGCCAAAATAAGGCCTAATACTATCTCTGATTTAGCCAGTGGCAAAACAAAGAGAATAGAATTTGCAACGTTAATCAGTATTTTGGATGAATTAAACAGAGTAGCAAAAGAACGTGGCGAACGTGAGGTTACAATCGAGGATATTATTGCTTACGATTCAGATATCAGTGAGGAGGATAAGTAAGATGCCAGTATATAAAGACCTTAACGCAAAAAAGAATCCTTGGTATTTTACTATCAACTATAAGGAGAATGGGAAATATAAAAAAATGCTCCGACGGGGATTTAAGACAAAAAAAGAAGCAGAGTCAGCTATGGTGGAAGCACAAAATGCCTTGAATAAAGGAACATACATTGAACCATCTAAAATGACCTATATAGATTTCATGCATAACTGGTTGGAGGATAAAAAGACAACCGTAAAAGCACGCACGTTGGAATTTTACTCATTTCTAGTTGAACGTCACATTTTACCTACAATCGGTGGGTTGGAATTATCCAGAATAACTCCGCGTGATATTAATCTTTGTATAACAGTCTAAAAGAGGCAGGGAACCTATCAGATGAAAATATTCGGAAGGTGCATACGATCATAAACGACTCGTTGGATAAAGCTTTTCGTTGGGAAATGATCGCTAAAAATCCCGCTTTCTTGGTTGATTCACCAAAGGTATCAAGAAAAGAAATTGTGGTTTGGGATGAAAATGAGATACAACAGTTTTTAGCTACCGCAAAAGAATCTCGTTACTATGTTGCTTTTCTAATTGCTCTAACAACTGGAATGAGACAAGGGGAAATTCTAGGACTACGCTGGAAGGACATTGATGAGGATAACCGTACTTTTTCAATCGTTCAAACCCTTTCGCATGATGGTAAGGAATTCAACGTAGGCGCAAAATCTGATTCAGGAAATCGACGTATCTCCATTGATGAACAGACTTTAAACCAAATCTTGAAATTAAAACATAGATACAAGGTTGAAATGCTAGAAAACCGTCCACTTTATAAAGATCACGATTTAGTTATTTGTACGTCTGTTGGCACACCCCTATCACCACGTAATTTAAATCGTTCGTTTGATAGTATTATCAAAAAAGGGAACGTCAGAAAAATTCGGTTTCACGATATGCGACACACTCACGCCAGTCTTCTACTAAAGCAAGGCGTTAACCCCAAAATCGTATCGGAACGTCTGGGACATGCCAATGTACGAATTACTCTAGACACATACAGCCATCTTTTGCCTAATCTTCAAAAAGAAACAGTAGATGAATTTGGAAAGATTTTTTATAAACCACAAGCAAATTAATAATCGTATCAATTGGTATCAAAAAACGATTCGTATCAAATTCGTATCAAAAATGGTTTTCGTATCAATTTTATACATACCCAATTAAACGCAAAATAACAAAAACCCCTTGATTACCAAGGGGTTTAACCGTCTTATATATGGTGATCCGGACTGGGTTCGAACCAGCGACCCCCACCCTGTCAAGATGGTGCTCTCCCAGCTGAGCTACCGGATCAAATTTTTCTGGGAATGAAATATGTATTTGGTGGGCCCTGTAGGACTCGAACCTACGACCAATCGGTTATGAGCCGACCGCTCTGACCAACTGAGCTAAGGGCCCTTATGCTTAAAAGGTTATGTATAACATATATAAGCATTGCTTGTTGACAAAAATAAGTATAACTCATTTTCATTTAAGATTCAATAGTTAAATAAAACTTTTTCTGCTTTTTTTTGTGAATTTTCCCCAATAGCTTATTTTCTATCGGAATATTTACGCACATCAATTTTCTTTACTAAGCTAAGCTTTTTCCCACCAAGATCCGCCAATTCTACCAGCACTTTGGGTTTTGCTGGTTCTGCTGGTTCTGCTGGTTCTGCTGGTTCTGTTCATTCTTACATTATACTCTAGGTCTATTTTTGGTAATAAAAGGTATCCCCACATGAATAGTGCCTACCTAACAGGACTTTCCTGCTAGGTAGGCACTCCAGATTGCTCCTCTATCTTTTCTACTCTTCTCTTATTCGTTTATCTTAAATCTTTCAACAGCACGCCGCATTCCTTCTGCCATTTTAGTCAGTGCAGTTGCAGATGAAGTAATCTCCTCCATTGATGCGAGTTGTTCCTCAGATGCTCCGGTAACACTCTGTGAAGAGGTCGCCATGCCTTGGGCAATCTGGGCAATCTCGCGCATGGAGGCAGAGACTTCTTGTGCACTTGCCGACATTTGTTCTGTAATGGCTGATACGTCATGAATTTGTTCAACGATATGCTGTGTCGATGCTTGAATGTTAGTAAAAGCCTCTCTAGCTTCTGTTGTCACCACAATACCCTTTTGGACATCTGCATGAACTTTCTTTTTCATGACTTCTGATGCATTCTGGGTCAAGCTCGTTACCTGTATGATAATCTCTTGGATGCGATCTGCCGTTTGTTTAGATTGATCTGCAAGCTTTCTGACTTCATTCGCAACAACAGCAAAGCCTCTTCCCTGCTCTCCTGCCCGTGCTGCTTCAATCGCTGCATTTAACGATAGCAAGTTCGTCTGCTCCGCAATATCAACGATAGCTGTACTCATCTCAGCGATTTGTCCGCTATGCTTTTGCAATTGTTCCATAATACCTGCGGATTCTTCTACAGATTGACGAATCGCTTCCATTTGTTCTGTCACTACTATTACTTTTTGATTACCATTCTGTACATCCTCTGAGGTTTTTGCCGATGAATCTACAATGGCATTTGCTGATTCGGCGATTTTAAAAATACCCGATGACATTTCTTCCATGGTCCGAGCGCTTTCAGATGTAGCTACTGCTTGTGCTTTTGATCCGTTTGCCGACTCCTCTATTAGCTCAGTTACATATTCAACCGCTTTAGAATTTTGGAGTGTACTAGCTGTCATTTGTTGACTTGACGCCGCCAATTGATTAGATGTTTCCTTCATCTCTGTGACAATCCCTCTCAGAGAACCTACCATTTCATTGAAGTTGGTGGCTAATTGACCAATCTCATCGTTCTGATTAATATTCACCTTTTCGTCTAAATAACCATCGCTTACTCGTTTAGCAGCGACAGCCAGTAGTTCTACTGGTTTTGTAATTTTACTTGTCCAGATAAATATTAAGATCGAAGCGGCTACGAGAAAGACAACTAAAATGAAGGCCGTTTGGTTCAGAATCGGGGCAGAAGCCTTTGCATATTCTTCATTTGAAAGGACCCCTGCGATCTTCCAGCCTGTTAAAGGGTTGGTCTCAAATACCGCTTTTAATTTTTTACCGTTCTCAGGGGAATCATAGCCGATCGAGCCCTTATCGTTTTGTTGTATGTATGTGTATTGCTCACCATCTACCTGATGTCCCATGGCTTGTGTAGGATGGGACATGAATTTGTTCGTACGATCTAGCAGATACGCATATCCTTCAGAACCAAATTTTACACTTCCCACTAGTTCGTGAAGTTTATTAATGCTTAAACTAATACTTACGGCACCCTGTCCATCTGGAAGCGCTTTACCGATATTCAATACATAATTTTTTGTTGTCATCGAAATGACAGGATTATGGATAGCGATGGCGCTCGGATCCTTCATGACCTGTTTATACCAATCTCGCGTTCGTGGATCATAGTCTTGTTTACCTGGATTAGGAGCTTTCATCCATGCACCATTTTGATTCCCAACTGTTACGATTTCGATCTCAGGATGTTGTTTTGCAAAGTCCTCCATTATTTTTCGAAGTTCAGGACTCTGCGTGTCGATTTGACTAGAGGTAATTTGTAGGACCAGAGTATCGAGATTAGCAATCTCTAATTGGATAATCTGGTCAATTGCTTGGTTCAATAAGCTTACATTCGATTTAGCTGTTTCCTCTAATTTTTGTTCCAATTGCCATTTCGAAATGTAGTAGGAGGAATAGCCGATGAGGATTCCCTGTAATATTAGGACAACAATAATCAGGAACATCAGCCTACTCCGCAAGGTCTTTCGATTAAATATACTATTTCGTATGTCTAGCCATTTCATTAGCCTATGCCCTCCCTTGATAGTAAATCAGCCTGACAGTATAGCTGACTAGGACTTTATATCTATTACTTACATCGGTTTTTTTCAGCCTTTATGTAACTATTTAGGAAAATTCTTTTAAAAAACATTATTGTGAGTATATACCTCTGTATGTAATTAAAGTTAATTATATGAAATCCCACTAAAAAATACACGTAAAAAGAACCGTCTCATCCACAGATAAACCTACAGACAAGACGGCTCCACAGCCTTTTGACTTTTTTACTTGAAGAAATAAAATAACAGCGTGCGCTCTCTGCTAGTTACATCTATCTTAATGTCCAATTCTGTTTTGTAACATCAGCATTATTCTACTAACAAAAGCCTCAGATCATACTGAATAGCTTACAATAAGTAAAAAATAACGCCTAGCGCTGCATACCAGGGTACGCCCAAATTCCGCTTGTTCTCAATAAATCACGGTAAATAACTAACTGCTCATCCTTTGTTACTTTATGGGCTTCTTCCATGGATTTATAATCTAGATATACCATATTAGTGATGTTGCGATCGTTCTTTTTACCCAATTGCTTCGCATAATGCTCACTCGCTTCTTTAAACACACTTAATCCACGACGCATATGACTCGCACTGGATACCAGTGTCATATCCTTTAAGCCTTCACGCTCCATGATTGCAATGGAAAAAAGCGCATTTTCAACGGTATCGGTTGCTTTGTTATCTAATAGAATACGGTTCTTATCAATCCCTTGCTCCATGAGCCATTTGCTCATAGCGTCCGCTTCCGTTACCCTTTTTTTCGGTACACCACCGCTTACGATGATTTTAGAATTTGGATACTGCTTTGCTAGAGCAAGTCCTGCTTTTAGACGTTCAATTAATGGCTCTCGCATGGTTCCATCCTCTGCTAGCGCATAGCCTAGAATGACGATGGCATGATCTTTTTGTGGCAAGCCTTTTGGTACGTCCTTGTTAAAAACAGTCTGCATATAAGCTTCAGCAGAGGCAAGCTTTGCTGCGTACTCGTTTGCTTTTTTCTCATCTACTTTCTTTAATTTGGCCATTTGAGCATCATACGTTTTTGTATCACCATTAACCTTGGAATAAACACCGTATAACAAATTAGCATTAAAATTAGTAGGGTCAAGATTCAGAATTTGCTTATAGGTCTCTAATGCTTCCGGAAGCTTCTTTTGAATGATTTGAGTAGAAGCTAGTCCGAATTTCAGGTCATTATCAAAAGGGTCAAGCATAGTTGCTTCTAGGTAAGCGTTTTCAACAACATCGTATTTTCCTTTTAAGGTAATCCCCTTAAAAATCTCCGCTTCTGCTTTCTTTAAATCACCACCGTGCCAGTAATAGTACATCGCTGTTTCTTTTAGCTGGTTAATACGGTAGCTTGTAGGCTCATCATTTTTTACAGTAGTCGTACTTGGGTTCGCGAATACACTAGACGTTGTTACCAGGGATGCTGCTAGAATTACACTAGCTAGTAATTTTTTGTTGCGTAACATCATAAAAAATTCCTCCTTATGAGCAGCTCTATGTTGTTAGGTTAATCAGAAGCACGGCTTTGCACGATCCTCCTCATGCATAAGGAAAATGGCTAGCAAAAAAGCATGAACTAAAAAGGTAGCAGAAAGAATTCTCTACTCACCCTTTAGCTCATGCCTAGTCGTACTAGTAACACGCCGTATAACTGATTTTCATTTTTGTATAATGAATGATATCACACAATGTAAACGCATACAATAAAGAATTTAATTTTTTAATAATAATATCATAATTGTGCCATTCATCTATTTTTGCAATGTAATATGAAAAATGTATTACAAAATATACCTATAGCTCTTCCTCTGCATCCTCATCGATGACCGCAAAATTATACCAGACCGACCGTGAAAACTCTTCCCCAAATTCATTTACCCCAGTGATTTCTAAGCAAATGTTGTAAACCCCTGGTTCCCGTGGAGCTTTAAAAGTTCCTTGAATCTCATCGTCTTTTTCCTTAATTTTCAGATAATCTTCCGCAGCCAAAAGCTGTCGGTTCTTTGTTTCAACCATGCTAACATTAGCAATTGCCTGTTTCTTAATAGTAGCTTCAGGTAATTCGACTCGGATTTCTCCTCGCTCACCTGGTTCATAGATTTTTTTCTCACTTACTACTTCCATTGGTTGGTCACTTTCTACCTGAGCAAACATAAAGTAGGCATCGTTTTTCCCAGACGCAACAAGCTTCCATTTCCCTTTTTCTGGATCATCAATTTTAAATCCATGATGGATCGCACTTGCAAACAGTTCCTGAGTCTCGTCCCCATCCACGTCAGTCTCAGAGTCAAAGTCACTGTCTCCTAGTCTCTTTGGCGTATACTCCTTGCCTGATGGGCTAATCAGCTTAACTTTTGTCTTTTCATTCGCTGTCATAACATCTACCATCATCTGACTAACTCCGCTTTCCAGCAAGAAGGTATCCTGCGTTTTTCCTTTAATTTTACCGCCTCTTACAATTGTATTGCTCACGATTGAGGCTGGAGTGTTTTCTTCCTCGTCCAATTGATATTCTCTGTCTAATTCCGGCGCAAAATTGGGTTGTAATTCTTTCGAGCTTTTACGTATATTGGATTCTACCTCTGACCATACGTGTTTAGCATCGGTAATAGCAGTATGAGAGATATTTTTCTTAAAGGTTTTAATTCCATAGGGTAAGCCAAAAGCAGAATCAACGGTAACGGCTCCATCGTCTTCACCTGGTAAAACAGCATGGGCAAACCAATACTTTGTAAATATGCCATCATCCCCTGTACCTGCTGCCATATAGGTTCTGGTTTTGTTGATATCCCTATGATTATCTGTTTGCTTGCGGAAATTAGCCATGTAGGAGGTTTGTAAGGAGTATACGGCATCATCTTTTTTGCCTAAAATTTCGGCGAGCCAGGAGAACCACGAGGAATAGGCTAAGTCTGCCAGCTCAGAGCCTTTATTAGGAGTAGCAAGCTGATGAACCGTATGAACATAAGGGGCTGCACCATAATGAATGAGGGCTGCTTGTGTATCAACGCCGCCTTTAGAATGAGCTACAATTGCGATTTGTTTTACGTTGTAATAATCGGCTACTTTTTTAATCACTTCAGCCAGCTTTTCTCCATTGGTATACATGTTGCCGCCATCACCATCAGCATCTCTTAATTGCACAAAAGCAGTGCGGTACCCCGAGTTGTAGGCTGCTTCATATAAGCCGCCGTCTCGATAAAACTTTTTGTAGGTAGCGTGAAGTCCTTGAACAAATAAAATGACAGGCTTGTCCAGCGAAGCGTTAGGCGGAATAGCTCCCGTATACCAATCACCAAAAGCACCATGGGGATTCTCATCATGTAGAGTAGGAGCAGGGGCGGCGGCTAAGGCTTTGGTAGAAAACATAGGGATAGGTAGTAGTAAACTAGAAGTTAGAGTAATACAAATTACAGCATGATACAGCTTAGATATGCGCATTAATTTTCACTCCTCATTCATAATATCACCTTAATTTACATATTCTCCCTTCTACGTGCAATTGTCAATTATTTTTTGAATATTTAATCAAAAATTCATGCTCTTTATTTTTTATTCATGTTTTCTCGTACAACCTCTTTTTTCTTTCATAGAAAAAATATTATGTTTACAAGCTTTGCGTAAATAAAACATCCTGCTTTACCTTCTAAGAATCATTTTACATCTTCCTTTTCCACCTCCATGCTGCTTTCCTTAGAAATAACAAATAAGCCAGCCCTCACAAAAAAAGCACCCTGCCAAAAAACTGGCTCAGGTGCTTCCTACTTTTATCCTTCATGGGAGAAATTTCATAATCTCTAAGCTCTTCAAAAAATAATACGTATGGCTTATCCAGCCTGATCGGAAGTTGCTTGCTGACCTGCCATTCCAATGTTGATCCGCAATTGATCGGATTCTTCTTCTTGCTTTCTCGCTGCCTCTGTTTCTTCTTCATCGCGCAGGCGGTGCGCCATTCGACTTGATGCATTAGCGGCTATGCTACACACCATGTCGTCCAGAAAGGTATTTACTTTCCCTTCTGTTTTATTATCCAGTTGTTTAATAATGCCAATTTTTTGTTTATCTAGATGCCCAAACGTTGTTACAGCAATACTGCCATAGCCAAAAACGGAACCAAGTGCCAATGTTTCATCACAACCAAAAAGACCCTCGTCACCTGCGATTATGGATTGCAAAGGTTCAGAAAGCAAACCTTTTTCAGCCAATTTATCCAGTTCGATGCCCACTAAAATGGCGTGTTGGATTTCACGTTTTTCTAAAACAGCCTGAACGCTTTCTATGCAAGCCTCCATGGCCAGAGTAGGGTAATAGGGCGATTGCATCGCGTGTACGATTTCCGCAATAGCCTCAATGGATACTCCTCGTTCTGTCAAGCTGGCTAAAGCTGCATCTCTAACTTGTTTACTGTGTACCCTTTTGATTTTCATACAGCCAACCTCCTTACACACATGAGTGGCAAAATAATGAATACATCTTATATAGTATCACATTCTGTGTGGGTTGCGACTCTCTGCACTGTTCGATCAGACCGTATTGCCCTCATTGGTTACCCGGTTCAAGCGAATCGCTGTTTTTTTTGCTTCATACAGCATGCTTTTCTAAAAGTATAAGCCCATTTCCCTTTTGCCGTCCCCCTCCCCTATACAGTAAAATACGATTATCTAGCAAAGGAGGTTATCCCATGTCTACTTCTCAGACTCCAAAAGGTAGCTTGTCAGAAGTGACTCTCGCTAGTCAATATCTGGGCACTACGGAAACGCTACTTATTTATACACCACCCTTTTATTCACCGCTGTATTCTTATCCAGTCTTATACGCTCAGGACGGACGGGATTACTTGAGCTTGGGACGCCTGCCAGGTTTGCTTGACCGTATGCTGGATAAAAGGGAGATTCAGAATCTCATCGTTGTGTTTATTCCCGTTGAAAAGGAAAAAAGACGCTCACGCTATCATCCTGATGGCGAGGAATTTGATGCCTATATACGCTTCATGGCAGAAGAAGTAGCGCCGTATATGGATCAGCATTTTGCTACAGAGCCATTAAGTGGTGGACGGACACTGATCGGTGACTCACTAGGTGGTACGGTTTCCTTAGCGGCCGCTATCCGTTATCCTCATACATTTGGTAATGTAGCCTCTCAGTCAGGAGCCCTGTATGAATCCTTTTATAACTTAGCGGCAAATAGCCAGTCCTTTGAGCAATTATCTCTTTATCTGGAGATTGGTACCAAAGAAACGGCTGTCTCTACAAGCTACGGAACGATTGATCTATTTACCCCACACCAACGCTTTATAGAATTATTGCAACAAAAAAAGGCCACCTTTCACTTAGAAATAAGCGAAGGCGACCATACATGGGAGCATTGGCAAGCCCATCTGCCCCAGATTATTCGTTATTTTTACTCGTAGCAAAGAAGATAGATAAGCCCAAATGATAGCTCTATTCTCTAGTGGCAGGATCTGTCGGGTCACGTAATTGAGAGCGGGCAGATCCATTGGTTATAACGGTTTTATCACTTTTAAGAATAACCCAAAGCATCGTAAAGAGCAGTACAAGTAGCATGGCAATTCCTAAAAAAGCATACGTCATCAAAACAGCACTTTTCATATGTATCACCCCCTTTTCCAGTAGGGTTTCCTGAAAAAGGCAAGTATATACAAGACAACCGCAACATTATACACCGAAAGAATTTTCTGTTAAAATAGAGAAAAGCGTTTAATGGGCATTTTATATGAGGAGGAGGGTTTTCCATGAAATATAGTATCGTACTTTTCCCATCAAAAGAAGTGCAAGAAGTCGCTAACTCATACCGTAAACGGTACGACCCTGCCTATGCCTTGGTTCAGCCATATATCCGGTTAAAAGAGGCATTTGAAGCGGATGATATGCAGATTGCTGCCTTGTCCGCTCAATTGGAAGACATCGCAAAATCAACCTCATCTTTTTCTATTAATTTCCACAGGGCTTCTACGTTCCATCCTACTACCAACGTTATTTTTCTATCCTTTCAGAACAAAGAAGCTGTTGAAAACTTGCATGCCAGCATTATGAGATACTTCGGTGATCATCAGGAAGAGTTTACCTTCGTCCCTCATCTGACCATAGGACGTGATTTAAGTGAGTCTGAATTAAAGGATGTTGTCGATCAGTTGGGCATGATGAAATTCGATCTTCCTTCTGAAATAACAGATCTACATGTACTAAAAGAAGAAGTTGATGGTAAGTGGTCGATTGTAAGAAGCTTTCCATTAGCCTAACTTGTTATTTTCAAATGAAATTGGATAAACAAGGCCTTGCTCGTTATGGCCTTGTTTGCTTTTATAAACAGATTTGAGATGTCTTGACATCATCTACTCATCTATAGACAATAGATTATTCTTACTATATTTTGGAGGAAAGTCAATGTTTACCATTCGCCAAGTAACCACAGACAAAGAATTGCAAGATGCATTGCATGTGCGCCGTGTTGTTTTTATAGAAGAACAACAGGTACCAGAGGATCTGGAAATTGATGAGCACGACCAGCTCTCTGATCCAACCATACACGTTATAGCCTACCGAGATATCGAACCGGCAGCTACCGGACGCCTTCGTTCTCCTGAACAAGGAGTGGGAAAAATTGAACGTGTTGCTGTCAAACAAGATACCCGCGGGACAGGCCTGGGTCGTGAACTAATGCTTCACCTGGAAAAAATCGCTGTCCAGCAAGGGAACTCAACGCTCAAGCTTTCGGCTCAGTTACAAGCCCAGCCATTTTATGAGAAATTGGGGTATGAGGGTTACGGTGAAATTTTTGATGACGCCGGCATCGATCATATCATGATGAAGAAACAGTTGAATAGATAGTGAACTATCCAAACAAAAAACACGCGGGACAATCCTCTGTTCTCCTGCGTGTTTTTATTTTCATAGCGGATATGATTTATTTTTGTTGTCGTAACGCTGCTAGTCTTCGCATTTTATCAACAGCATCACTAGATGTGCCATAGGCTCCTAGTGGTGCATGAAATGTCTGATTCCCACGGTATCCATGAAAATCAGAGCCACCCGTCACAATCAATCCATATTCTTCTGCAAATTGTCGATACACTGCCTTATCTTCTTCTGAATTGTCAGGGTGGTTGATCTCGATGCCATCTAGCCCATACACAATTAGCTCTTCTACCAAATCGTTGTTCTGATATAAGCCAGGATGAGCAATAACTGCCACACCACCAACTTTCTTAATCATGTTGATTGCTTCCAATGGTTCGATCCGCTCTACATTTACATAAGCGGCGCCACCTTCTCCCAAATACTTCCGAAATGCATCATCAATGGATGTAGCAAGCCCTTTTATGACCAATTCCTCTGCAATGTGTGGACGACCTATATTTTTATCATCAGAGGTTTTGCGCCGATAGACATCCTCTACCGTAATATCTACTCCAATCTCATGAAGACGCGCAATCAATTTCAGATTACGCAGATGACGCACATCACGTAGCTGTGCTAATGCTTCATGAAAAGCTGGGTCTTCAAACGGAATAAAATAGCCAAGGATATGAATGTCCTTTCCCTCGTGGGCAGTACTAATTTCAACACCGGGCACCACTTCTACTCCTAGCTCCATCCCTTTTTGAATCGCTTCTGCTATTCCTGCTATTGTATCGTGGTCTGTAATAGCAACGGCGTTAAGGCCTGCCTCTTTCGCGAGCTGAACATTTTCTGCTGGTGTCGTTGTTCCATCAGATGCCAACGTATGGGTATGTAAATCACATGAAATCTCCATCATCAATCACCCCAATTTTAGAAAACTTAAACTTGGTTTTACTTACTTCTATAGATAAAATCCCAAATGGCTCCTAATCTATAGAAAAAGCAGTCTGAAAAAATGAGCGCTTACATATAACTGAAGTTATAACCGGAAAGTAAGCAAGGAGGGAGTCTTCGTGCAACTTGAATGTAACACTCTAGTAGGTATGATCCAGCCATTGTGGTATGTAGAAAAGACGCTTTTAGAGCAAGGTTTTCATCGGAGCAAGAGCCAAGATTCACCCACCTATAACGCAATGATCTACGATTCATCAACAGGGATGACCTATAATCTCCAGATTCCCACCCGTCATACAGTCCCCAAGGAATGTGAAAACGAGGAAACGATAAAAATTGGTTCCCCCTATTTAAAATTGAAGACGGCCTTACGAACATCCCAAGAATATCTCTTGATTCCCCGGGCAATAAAGGCGGCAGCGGAACATAAATTAGCTGAAATCGCCGATTATTTAAGCAAACCTCATCAACAAACTGGTAAATAAGGCATTAAACCAGCTCTTTTATCATAACATAAACGAATTTCACTCTACATAGGCGGGGTGATTTTTAGCACATTTCACATCTATTTTAGCAAGCAAATATGTATCCATTTTGAAGTAATATACCAAATTGATTTCCTACGAAAGAATACTCAAGCCTTCCCTGTGGATAAAAGACCCGTCCAATCTCCAGAAAGTCATACGAAGTACCTAGCTAGACTTATTTTGTATGGTAATCTTCCTTTTCACAAATCTGTAGGTAACCTCTTTCATTTCTTACACAGTTCAGGTATGCAATTGACCTTATTTGTAGGTAAATAGATTCTAACCGTTCGTTTTCGAATAATAGCTCCTTTATAAAGCTGAAGTCGACAATATTAAATGAGGGCATTGCTGCCAATCATGCTTACCCCAAATTGAGCTGCATGAGAATATGTTTGTATAATGCCATACAAGGGCTGCGACAATTCGTCCAACCCTTTCTTTGCTTTTTTACCGTAGTATATCCAAGACTACATCAGTCAGTCCTGATCTGTTCCCTGCTATCACAATGCCAATGCTAATACACTCTACAAGCATTTAGGGTGTTTGCTCACCATAGCTGGAGCATTTGCTTTCCATGCATAAAAATGGGGCAGAATGAATGAATACATGCATGATTTCCAGAAAAAAGGAGCCACAGCGATGCTTGCAGCTTTTTCCTGCCAAGATTAGAGATATCTGGTTTTGACTATCCAATTCACCTGCTGGTATACTAATGTGTAAACAATTTATATAAACTTTCTATTTTCCTTGGCATTTAAATATGTCATCTTTTGTCCAAACGTTCATAATCTACAACATCATATATAAATTCAACGAAAGATGGAGGTGAGTTCTCCCTTTCTACAAGCTAGAAGGTGGAGAAACCATTTGGACAGTATACCGATAGATCCGTCGAACCTACTGTTAATAGCAGGCCAAGTATTTGTAGCTATCCTGTTGGTTCTTTTAAACGGATTTTTCGTTGCAGCCGAGTTTTCCTTGGTAAAAGTGCGTCAAACGCGCTTAACCCAATTGGTTAACGAAGGTAGCAAAAGCGCCGTTTACGCGCAAAAGGTAACACAACAACTAGACGCTTATTTATCCGCTTGCCAATTGGGGATTACACTCGCATCCTTGGCACTTGGCTGGGTCGGGGAACCAGTGATTGGAAATCTGATTGTCAAACCTCTCCTTGGTCACTGGATTGCGTCTGAGGCTCTTTTACACTCTATTTCCATTGCGATTGCATTCGGTATTATTACCTTTTTGCACATCGTTCTTGGAGAATTGGCACCAAAGTCGGTCGCCATCCAAAAAGCGGAATCAACCTCACTACTGGTGGCTGCTCCGCTCATGTTCTTCTACAAAATCAGTTATCCAATCATTTGGGTACTGAATGGTGCAGCAACTTTTTTATTGCGCCGTTTGGGCATTCAGCCAGTTTCTGAAAATGAGACGGCCCATACAGAAGAAGAAATTCGTTTGTTGGTAAATGAAAGTCACAAAAGCGGTCACATTGATGTCGAAGAAATGGAGCTTGTGGATAATGTTTTTGATTTCTCCGAACGTCTTGCACGTGAAATCATGATTCCACGAATTGACATGATCTGCTTATATGATGACAATACCTTTGAGGAAAACCTGCAAATGATTCGTGATCAACGTCATACGCGTTTTCCTGTCGCTCATAACGACAAAGACAGAATCATTGGTTTTGTGCATACTTCAGACTTCTATCTAGCAGCTCTCACAGAAGGAAAAGCTAATTTGCATGACTTTTTGCGTCCTATCTTAACGGTACCAGAGTCCATGGAAGTGAGCCACGTTCTGCGACTGATGCAAAAGCGCCGTTCACAGATCGCGATCGTCATTGATGAATATGGTGGTACTGCCGGATTCATTACCATGGAAGATATCCTAGAAGAGATCGTAGGCGAAATTCAGGATGAATTTGATGCATTTGAGCGTCCTGAAATCGAAACCAAAGCGGAAAATATTTTATCGGTATCTGGTAAAACATTGCTCACCGACTTGAATGATATCTTGCCGATCGAGCTGGTTTCCGATGATGTGGATACAATTGCAGGTTGGGTATACAGCCAATTAAGTGAAGAAGTGACGGCTGGAAAGTCTGTTCTCTATAATAACTTTAAGTTTACGATTACAGAATTCGATAACCACCGAATAAATAGAATTGCCATTGAACAGCTTGAAGTAGAGCCAGCACAAGAAGATTCGTCTGGCGATATCCTATTGCAAGCCTGATAACTGGAATGTCCCTCTATCATTGAGGGACATTTCCGTTTGTATAGGAGTGAATCTATATTGAATATTGCCAAGTACAATGATGAGTTGCTTTTGTTACGCAAAGACAACTATGCAAAAATTCCCACTTGGCGCATGTATGCGAAGCAAGGGGAACTCTCATGCCCTGTTTGTGGACAACCTGTTCAGATCGTTGCTGGCATAAGCCGTAAGCCATTTTTTACTCATGTACATACTGCTCCCTGTTCACTAGACGAATTGGATAGCTACTTACAACAAGCGTTGGTCACGACAGAATTAGCATCTGCGAGCAGCAATAGTACAGCTAAAGCAAAACAGTCTACATCAGCATCAGGTCTGGAATCTGTACAAGCCTCTGCTAATCATGATCAATCCAATGATTCAATAGTCGGTGGTTTTCGCTTACCTAAAGGACGCAGCATTACACCTCCAGCAACGGCTGTGACACAGGCGCCCACTACACCTGTTAAAAGCTTCCGTACCCTGATTGCACCAAAACAACGCACACAGGTATTGGAAGAACGTTATCATTCAGATCTACATCCTGCACAAGAGCAGGCTGTTACTTGTACCGAGGGGCCCTTATTAATTCTCGCAGGTGCTGGCAGTGGCAAAACTCGTGTTATGACTGCCCGTACTGCCCATTTAATTACAAAGCTGAATATTGACCCACGCTCTATCATGGTGGTCACCTTTACTACCAAAGCAGCCGGAGAAATTAAACATCGTTTAATGAAATCTTTGCCTTCCCATCAGGCATCAGCTTTGATTGCAGGTACCTTCCATAGCTTATTTTACCGAATGCTATTATTTCATCAGCCTGAACGCTGGGATCAGCAACGTTTGTTAAAGCAAGAATGGCAAAAGCGTAAATTTTTACGTGAAACTGGCGCTATTGCACAGATGGAGAATCCGATAGTCAAGGAGTCGGATTTTGAGGCAGTCTTGAGTATCATAAGCCGTTGGAAAAATGAATATATCACCACTTCCGATGCCCAGCTATTGTCAGCGGATAGTCCAGAAGAAAAGCAAGCACAGGAACTATATCCTCTCTACGAAAAGTTAAAAAAACAGCACGGTTGGTTTGACTTTGATGATATGCTAATTGGCTGTTATGAAATGCTAAAAGACAATCCGCATATCTTGTCGTTGTATCAGGGACGCATCCGATACATTATGATTGATGAGTTCCAAGATATTAACCGCGTTCAATATGAAACAGTAAAGTTACTGGCTGCTCCTGAAAACAATCTCTGCGTAATCGGAGACGATGATCAGTCTATTTATGGCTTTCGGGGCAGTGATCCACGCTATATTCTTGGTTTTACCGCTGACTATCCTAATGCAAAGACCATTTCATTAGAAGTAAACTATCGTTCTCGCTCTTCTATCGTGGGTCTTGGCTACTCCCTGATCGGGAACAATCGTACTCGCTGGAAAAAGGAACTAAAGTCATTTCACCGGGAAGAAGGCTCTTGCTACCTCTTCCAGCCAGCGGATGAAGAGGAACAAGCATCCCGGATCGTGGATGAAATTAAGCTGCGCATAGAAAATGGAGCAGAGCCTCACCAATTTGCGCTGTTGTTTCGTACCTACGAGTCTACACGCCCTTTACTAGAACGTCTGAGCGAGGCAGATATTCCATTCTCCTTTACACGAGAGGATGAGCCTTTCTATAACAAACAAGTGGTTCGCTGGGCACTCGGTTACCTGCGACTGGTGGTAGATCGTGAAAATGAATCAGCGCTGCGAGAAATATTGCCTACGCTTTATCTATCACCAACCGTTTGGAACGATATTCGAAGTCAATCGATCTTAAATAATTGTTCGCAGTTAACCGTGCTTCCCGAATTAACCCATCTAAAAACCTTTCAACGGGCGCAAATGCGTAAAGTAATAGATACGCTACATAGCTTATATAACGCTACTCCCGTTCATGCACTTGAAACGATTTATGAGGACCTTAAGCTACGTGATTACGTAAAAAAGCGTGATAAAGATCGTCCAGAACGGGATCAGGAACGCTCCACAGATGAATTGCGTCAGTTATTGGTGTCAGCGAAACGTCATACTAGCATTCAAGATTTCCTCATTTATATTGATGAGATGATAAAAAAGGAAGCTGAATGGCGCAAGCAGCCACAAAACAATCACAATGCCGTACAGATGCTAAGTATTCATCGAGCAAAGGGCTTAGAATTCGATACTGTCTTCTTAGTGGATGTGGTAGAAGGGGCAATCCCTCATGATTTTGCTATGGATCAAGCACGCCAAGGGAACAAGGACGCTATCGAGGAAGAGCGTCGCCTCATGTACGTAGCTGTTACACGTGCAAGACATGATTTATTTATTGGTGTACCTACTGAGAGATTCGGTCGTAAAACACGTATGTCCCGCTTTGTTTCGGAGATGGGGCGAGGAAAAAAAGAACCAGAATAGAACCATGTTACGATAAAGAATACCCCCTATGCTAGCCGGCATAAGGTTCCGTTCTAAGGCAGAACTGAACTTTACTTTCACGGCAATCCATAGGGGGTTCTTTTAGTAGTCTAGCTTAACGACCGATGATATTGTAGCCAGCGTCAACATGTAGTACTTCACCAGTAATACCACGAGACATATGGCTCATTAAGAATAAAGCAGTGTCGCCTACATCTGTTTGATCAATCGTACGACGTAAAGGAGCCTTTTCTTCAATTTCTTTGATGATCGCATTAAAGCCGCTAATACCTTTTGCAGCTAATGTACGGATTGGACCGGCAGAGATCGCATTTACGCGAATGTTATCTTTGCCAAGATCACTTGCCAAATAACGTACACTCATATCGAGAGCTGCTTTAGCTACACCCATCACGTTGTAATTGGAGATTACACGCTCACCGCCAAGATATGTCAACGTAACAATACTACCGCCCTCTGTCATTAACGGACGAGCTTCGCGAGCTACCGCTACCAGAGAATACGCACTGATGTCATGTGCTAACGCAAATCCGTCACGGGAGGTATCAACGAATTCACCGCTTAGATCTTCCCCTTTAGCAAATGCGATACAGTGAGCGATGCCATGCAATACTCCTACTTTTTCTTTAATAGATTGGAATAATGCTGCTACCTCTTCATCCTTGGTCACATCGCAGTTGTACAATAGTTGCTCAGGCTGATCCAACGTTGCAGCCAAATCCTCTACATTCTTTTTCAATCGCTCTCCCTGATATGTGAAAATCAGGTTCGCTCCCGCTTTCGACAAGGACTGGGCAATTCCCCACGCGATACTGCGATGATTCGCTACACCCATAACCAAAATATTTTTACCTTGCAATAAATTCATATGTAAAAACCCCTTTCTTTCCCAACATACTCCAAACATTATAACTTATATTAGCTTGTTCTACGAGTTCTCGCTAGTAGTTTGATTCGTCATTTAGTGAGGATGTGTATGAAAAAAAAGTGAAAAAACCATGTAAAGTAGCATAGATACACAAAAATAAAGGCTTAATTTAGGATAATTTCGGTTTTGTATAAGAGGGACTAGGTGACTCGCTGCTACATATAAAAATACCCCAGCTGACAAAGCTAGTCCCGCACTCGTCCATGCTTCGGAAATCCAATGTCCGGCCAGACGCAAGGTCATAGCTCCAAGAATGGTAGCCCCACATAAACCAAGTCCCCCAAGCAAGGCCATTCCACGTTTACCTGTAGCTGCTAGCAATAGTGAGGATACCGTAATTCCATCAGGCAATCGGTGTAGGATAAGCGCTATGAGTAATGGAAAAGCAAGACCTGCATCCTTATCCAATCCTGCTGCGATCGAAAAACCTTCAAAAAAGGCATGCATAAAAAATCCAAAGCTTATGCCGATCAGGTTATTCGTATGTGGCCTTCCTTGGTCGTGTCGAATGCTTTCTAGTAGGAATAGTAGCATAAAGCCTACCAATACCAGTGGCAGAAATTGATGTGCATCTTCTACCATTGCATGTGGCAGAAGATCCAAAACGGTTAAACTAAGTAAAATGCCGCCTCCTAGGCTAATCATCACAAATAATGCCTGCTCAGACCACTGTTTGCGAAAACAGATGGTAAAACTGCCAAGCAAACTAGCAACGCAAACCAGTAACAACAGAATTGATATTGGAGGATGCCACATTATTTCATGCCCTGCCTTCCTTATCCACAATCGGACAAACTGTTGATCTGATTCATTTTACGCTTACTGATAGATAGTTATGCTCCTCTGTTCTTGTCAAAGCTAGACATCCATCCCTATACTTGTCCAAATTCGCCGAAAGATCACTAGTTTTTAGAACCTTTGTCGATTGCCTTTTTCCGGGAAAAATAGGTGCTATAATACCTGTAGAAAATGGAACCAACATCTATTCAGCACGTCTTTGTCTTTGTCCTGTTGTATTTTGGCTGGTCACAAATGTCTAAAATCTGCTTTGAGGAATTACGATTGGAGAGTGATCACATGAAGCAAATGCTGCATACTTGGATGGCTTCTAAAGAAGTAGCGGAAAAGTTAGACCTGCATGTTCGCACCTTGCGTAATTGGCTAGACTTATTCGTACCGACAAGCCAACGACAAAAAAATCCACAGGGACATTATTTAATTAGCACAGATGGTTTCACGCTGTTGCAAGAAGCAAAAAAACGCAAAGATTCCGGGAACAGCTCCCTAAAAGAGATTCAGCGGGACATGCTGGAGGAAGGCATCCTTCCTGTTGAAATCTTAGATAATGAAGTAGCAGCAAACGGGGAGACACAGGTTAGCGGATCGAAAGCATTACCTAGTCAGCCTCTTACAAATGCCCTTCGAGAGGTTGAAATAACCGTACAGGATACACTTCTTCAATTCCAAAAAGAAATAAGTCAACTATCCACGCTGCCACAGCTGCAGGCTTCTATATTAGAAAAAATCGCTGAAATTGAAGAGAAACAAGAGGCTCTTCGTTTGGAAATGCGCCGTGTGACGTTTGAAATGGATCTCATGCATCAGCGCCTGACACGTCGTAAGCAACGCTCCAACCGCTATGAAAGCAGATGGTCACTTAATCCTTTTCGCTGGTTTACCCGCAGTAACAACCATAGTGTCATTTCAGAGTAGAGACCCTTGTCTTTATTCAGGTCCGGCATAAGCCGGTATTTTTTTTGACTTTGCTCTATTAGCTCTCTATCTTATAATGATAAAAGATTATCACTTTTGCAAAAATATTTTTCCGAATCTGGATAGGAGGAACAAACATGTATGTACAAATAAAAAATCCTGCCCTCCAAAATATGATTCTTCGCGATCTTCAACCAGAGGATATCCCCCTCATCTGGCACTATAACTACGCGGCTATTGACCGGGAGTTTCAAAATTGGAATGGGCCTTATCAGCCTGTTGACTATGTACCTGTAGAGGAATACGAAAAACGGTATCATGAGGATTTACTCCTAGTAAACACAACAATTCCCCGCAGGAATCTAGTGATTGAAATCAATGGAGAGCTAAAAGGTACGGTAGGTCGTTACTGGGTAGACAAAGCGACTAATTGGTGCGAGATAGGCATTGTCATTTATGATTCATCTTATTGGTCTGGCGGTTACGGAACCGTTGCTTTTCAATCGTGGATTGATTATTTGTTTACCGAAATGGATGTGGTTCGTCTCGGAATCTCGACATGGTCAGGCAACGAACGGATGATGCGTCTAGCCCAAAAATGCGGGATGCAAGAGGAAGGGCGAATACGACAAGCAAGAATCGTCCGTGGTGCATATTATGATTCTATCAAAATGGGGATGTTACGCAGTGAATGGCAGGCTCGGACCCCCTAGACAACACTCCCTTTTTCAAAAAATAAAAGAGCCACGGAGCATGACTGCTCCTGTGGCTACTTTTTACGATCCGATATTTACTTCATGATGAGAACTCTTTTCTTCATGCATAATTTGGTTGGCCCTGGCTTTTTTCGCCATCCGATTACGTTGCCAGTAACCAGCTACGATTACCCCTACAATAATTACGCCTTTCAGTAGATAGCTTATCCAAGGATTCGCATCGAAGAACGGTTGTAGATGAGCCTCATGCGTAATCATTTTAGCTGCTGCTAAGGCTAGAATTCCTGCCCCTACATAAGGAATCCATGCATAGCGATCCATCGCCTTGAGGATTAATGTGCTTCCCCATACCATGATTGGTACACTAATTAGTAAGCCAATAATAATGAGCAACATATTACCATGAGCAGTGCCGGCAATTGCTACAACGTTATCAATTCCCATTGTTACATCAGCGATCACAATCGTTCGAATCGCTGCCATTAACGAATTTCCAGCTTTGATATCCTTTTCATGCCCATCTTCCACCAATAGATTATAAGAAATCCAAACCAGCAAGAGACCTCCGATAACAAATAAGAATGGAATTTGTAACAAATAAGCTGCTGCAATCGTTGCGATTACACGAACAACTACAGCTAACCCTGTTCCCCAAAAAATCGCCTTTTTCTTTTGCTCCAACGGCAGGTTTCGGCTTGCCATGGCAATGACTACTGCATTGTCTCCACCAAGCAAAATGTCAATAGCAATGATCATCAGTAACTGAATAATAAATTCTGTCTCAAACATAATTTCTTCCCTCCCTGCCCTTCACGTGGGCTCATCTTACCCTTGAACGCCTTACTTTGATCTTTTGCTGGTTCTTCATGAAAACGTCATGATTGACAACAAAAAAGACCTTTACCTACGTACATATCCTGTACATAGGCAAAGGTCTTGCTAACAACGATCAGTTGCCAACAAAGCCGAGGATATACATCCTGTAATGACGACTTTGCTGTAAAAGCTACTCCCCTTTGACTGAGAGTTGCGTTCTTTTAAGTTTTATATTGTCATCATACGAGTAACTCCACTTGTTGTCAAGCATCCTTTTCAGTATGATGGATGAGTAAGGAGGAGGAGACAAAAGTGAAGAAACCATTTGTGATTGAAGCCATCATGCTAGCTATATATGGCAATTTACTAGTGCCAAGCGAGCCTGTCGAATACCTCATCCCTTCTTCTACTCTCCGTGAACTGGACGAATTTATCGGAAATTCTAGTCCCATCATGCATGACCCAGAAGAAGAGCAACGGGTAAGGGAAATTATTGGTGACATGCTCCAATATTTCAGCAATCCGTTTCGACGTAAAATGATGGAAAAATCATTGGTAGCACCATGGTCTACTGTTACCTTTGAACATAGTGATACTGTTCACTTTACCGTTGTAAAAGCGGAGGATACCGCCATGTGGGGAGAGATTTTTGACCCCATTGAAACAGAATTAATTTTAACAGCAATGAAATGGGACGTTCCTCTGATTACTGATCAAACCGAATGGCAGGATCGTTTGCTGGAATATGTGATTCCGATTCAATTTTATGATATTGAGGACTTCGATTTTGCCGTGGAGCCTAATCTCTATTTATAGAGAAAAAGAAAAGGCTTATCCTTTTTCTAAAAATGGATAAGCCTTTAGCGTGTAGACACCCTCAGGACAAAGGTCTACACGCTTTTTATTGGCCAAAAAGTGACTATGTTACTGTTACTGTTACTGTTGCTACTGCTACTGCTACTGCTACTGCTACTGCTACTGCTACTGCTACTGCTACTGCTACTTTAAGATAGTCTCCTGTATTGCAGGAAAAAAGTCTACTTCTACAGCATATTCGATCATACCTCTTATAAGTTGTTCTGTCGGTTTTGGACAAAAAACGGCGGTATTTTGTAAAAATTCTTGTACAAGCGCACAGTCAGGTATCGAAATAGACATGCCTTCACTAGCTTCCAAGGAAGGCAGAATCAACTCTAATGCCTGCTGTTGCTCGTCAGAAAGATCTCCCTGATAAAGAGTCTGAATATACTCCTCCGCCTGAATGAGAGAAACCGGATATCCAGCTTGTTGTATGTTACGGATAAAATCCTCCCAGGTAATTTGAGCCGGATTACATATGTGCAGCGTCTCACCGATTGTCTCTAACTGGCACGAAAGTTGTACAATAGCCTTGCTTCCATAATCAATAGGCGTTAAATCCATATAGCCAGGTATTGAAGGCGCAACTCGTAATAAGAAGATGGCTTTCAGCAAGCGGTAAAATGCATTTTCATGAATGTTATATTGAAACTTACCTGTCACAGAATGTCCAACCAGATTACCTACTCGGTAAATGGTTGCATCCAATCCTTCTTCCATCGCTTGTCTTACACTTTTCTCTGATAAAAACTTACTTTCGACATAGACATTTTCTATCTCTTGACCACGGTCAAAATCTGTTTCATAAAACATAAATTCTGCTGGATCGTGGATAGAATGCCCAACCACGCTTAATGTGGAAATATACTGGAACCGCGCTTTTAATTTTTTCGATAGTTGAATTAGTTCATTTGTAGACTCAAGATTTACTTTATGAAAATGCTCACGATCTCCATAATGTCTTACCTCTCCTCCACAGTGAATAACCGAATCAATCTTTCCGGCTAAATGATCCCATACCAAAGAATCCATCCCTAGGCCCTTGCTACTTAAGTCACCTTCCACCGTGAAAACTCTACCCTTCATTTGCGATAGAACGTCTTGTCCAAAATAGAACACCATTTTGTCCTCTAGTTTTCTATCAATCGAGGCATCGCCCGTTTTACGTACGAGACAGTGGATAGGAATTGAAGGTATTTCAAGCAATTCCTTTAGAATATAGGCACCTAAGAAACCAGTAGCACCTGTAAGGAAAACTCCTTTTGGTACATTTACAGTGATGTTAGACACTTTTTCGCGTTTCTTCTGTATCTGATTCGTTACAGGTTTGGTAGCTATTGGAGATTGTTCTATGCTTTGTGTGCTTTTGGTGCTTTGTTCTTGCTTTTCTTCTAAATACTGAGCAAGCTTAGCAACTGTACGGAATTTGAAAAAATCCTGAATTCGAATCATCGGATATTTAGGCTTTAATTGTACCAGAACTGGCATGATTTTTAAGGAGTGTCCACCTAACTCAAAAAAATCATCCTCTAGTCCAACAGGCTTCACATCCAATACCTGCTCCCAAATTTGCGCAATTTCTATTTGCAACTGCGTCTCAGGCTTAGTAAAGCTTCTTTCTTTTTTCACGAAATGCGGGGAGTTCTGCATCAAGCTTTTTCGATCGACTTTACCATTTGGAGTTAACGGTAGTTCCTCCAGATGAAGATAATGCCTTGGAAGCATATATTCTGGAAGCGTTCCAGATAAATAGGAATTTAACTCGCTGGCTTGGATTTCTTGTTGACTATTCGTAGTGTAATAGGAAACAAGAACTTTCTCTGCTCCAGAATCTACTGCCAGCACAACAGATTGATGGATCAATGGATGCTGTAAAAGCGTTTCTTCTATTTCACCTAATTCTACACGGTAACCTCTAATTTTAATTTGATCATCTCTTCTACCCACGAATTCAATATTGCCGTCAGGTAACCATCTAGCTAAATCACCTGTGCGATATAGTCTATCTGCAAACTCATGAGTAAATGGATTTGAGATAAATACTTCTTCATTTTTCTTCTCTTGATTCCAATACCCTGGTGAAAGTCCAACACTCTCGATATAAATCTCACCAATTGCTCCAATCGGGCACGGCGTTTTTTGAGAATGGAGAATGTGAATCTTGGTATTGGCAAGCGGCTTTCCAATCGGAACATTTTTTTGCTCAGGCTCGATCCGATGAATTGGATAAAACGTTGCAGAAACAGTAGCCTCAGTCGGGCCGTACTCATTGATAATCAACGTCTGCTGACCAAATCTATTATGCCATGCTCGTACAGATTCAGCAGGCAGAGCTTCTCCTCCAACCATCATCATACGTAGCGTTTTTACCATTTCTACTTCTGTATTACTCAGGGAAGCAATTACGTTATGGAAAAATACAATTGGCACATCCGTGATTGTAGCCTGAACCTTTTGAACTGCAAGAGCATAGGCACTGACAGAATATCTCTCATCTTCAGATAAAATGTGTAATCTAGCTCCATGCAACAAGGCTGAAAAGATCTCAGAAACAGAGGTGTCAAAGCTAAAGGAAGCAAACTGAACAAAAGTATCCTCGCAATTTACCTGAAATTGATCCTTCCTCCATTGAATCAGATTAAGAACCCCACGATGACGCAGTAATGTGCCCTTTGGTTTCCCTGTCGAGCCAGATGTATAAATGACGTAAGCTATATCCTCTGCAGTATTTAAGGGTTCCACATGATTGGTTTGTCCAAGCTCATACACATCTTCCATGCGCACGATGACACCTGTATAACGTGATAATCCCTTCATGTGAGCATCTCTTGTAATCATGTATGAGGTTTGACTATCCTCTAAGATATATTCAATACGATCCTTTGGATAGCCCGTATCAATTGGAACATAAGCTCCTCCTGCCTTTAAGATACCTAACATAGCAATAATGCTCTCGATGCTTCTATCAAGTAATATAGCTACCTTCTCTTGCGGTCTCATCCCGGTAAAACGTAAATAATGAGCTACCTGATTGGATGCGTGGTTTACCTCTTCATAAGTGAGAGACTGCTCTCCCATTGAAATTGCGATTTTACTAGGATACTTGCTTGCTTGTTCATAAAAACGTTCCTGAATCGTTTGCTCAAAAGGGTATGCAGCTTTTGTACCGTTTACTTCCTGATACAGTTGTTTCTCCTCATCTGTCAATAAATCCAGCAGATGTGGAGCAGACAGACGCTGGTTGATGAATGCTTCTAGGATTTTTTCCAAGCTATCAGCAAATCGAGAAATGGTATCTTGTGTAAATAAATCCTTGTTATATTCAAACGCTAGATGTAATTGCTGATTCTTCTCATATACGGCTAGAGAAAGATCAAATTTACTCGTATTGATATCGCATGGGAGCACTTCTAATTGATAATCACCCTGCTGTAGATTCAGATCATTTTCGTAGGTAAACATCGTTGAAAAGATAGGTGTTTGATTTTCCATTCGATCAGGATTGATTAGCTCTATTAGACTATCAAAAGGATACGCCTGGTGATGATAAGCCGCTAAGGTGGTCTCCTTTACCTTTTGGATAAGCTGGTGTAAAGTATCCACACCTTGGAAATTCATCCGGATAGCTAATGTATTTACAAAAAAGCCTTGAATATGCTCTACCGCTTCATGTATTCGCCCAGCGATAGGGGTCCCTACAATAATATCCTCTTGTCCAGAGAAATGGCTTAATAGTTTGAAATAAGCAGACAATAATAGCATATTCATCGTAACACTTTCAGCTTTCCCTACTTCTTTTAACTGCTGAGTGAGCTTTTTAGTAAGAGGAAAATCAACGGTTTCGCCCTCAAAGGTCTGTTCCTTAGGTCGAATGAAATCCAAAGGCAGTTCTAGAACCGGCAAAGGTCCTTTTAGCTGTTCAAGCCAGTATGCCTCTTCCGCTTTCCAATAGCCCTCTCTAAGCTTTTGTTCCTGCCATTCTGCATAATCAATATATCGACGCTCAATAGGCTGTAAGCTTGGTTTCTTCCCTTGTTCCTGAGCCTGATAAACCTCCATGCACTCTTGCAGGAGTAGCTGTATACTCCATTCATCCGTGATGAGGTGATGAAAATTTAAATAGAGATGGCTTAGCTCATCCGAAAGCGAATATAACGAGATTCTAAATAAAGGTCCATTAGACAAATCAAATGACTCTTTCATATCATTTCTTATCTCTTCTTCGATTACGGCTTTCTGTTGTTCTTCGTGTAAATGAGACAAGTCCTTATGATAAAGTGCTAACTCAAAAGAATTGTGTATAACCTGTCTAGGTTCACCCTGGAATTCCACAAATGTAGTACGCAGAATCTCATGTCGATTGATCAATATTTCTAGAGCTTGTCTGAATAAATCAGGATCAAGGCCTGGTTTGATTTTCATCTGTAACGGAACATGGTACACGCCTACACTATTATTCCATTTTTCCAAGAACCATAGCCTTTTCTGAGCATTCGATAATGTATAATGCTCCTGTTCAATAACGTGCGGCAATTTATCTATATCCTTACTTACTTGATAAGCAGTATTTGTAGTAGCCTGCTCGTCGATAAATACTGCCAGACGTTCTACCGTACGATACTGGAATAAATCCTTAAGCTCGATTTTGGCTTCTAATTGCTTTTGTACCTGATTAATTACTTTAATAGCTATTAATGAGTGACCTCCCAGTGCAAAAAAGTCATCATTAATGCTGATTTTCGCTTCTTCTATTTGAAGCACTTTCGCCCATATTTTTACTACAGCTTTTTCTGTAGACGTATTGGGTGAGATATATATTCTACTCTCCGTGGTCATAAGTGATCTAGCTTGTTGAGCTAATGACTTACGATCCACTTTTCCACTAGGTGAGAGAGGCATTGATGACAGAGTATAGAAATGCTCCGGTACCATATATACAGGTAACCTTTGATTCAGATAGGTTACTAATTCATCCACTGGTACGTCTCCATCAGAATCAGCAGTCATATAAAAGGCTACTAATCTGGAACGATCATGAACATCCTTGTAGACAACAATAGCCGAATCCTTTACCTTAGGATGCTGTAATAATACGGTTTCAATTTCGTCTAGCTCTATTCGATAGCCTCTAATTTTTACCTGATGATCCATGCGCCCCATAAATTCCAAGTTACCATCTGGTAGAATACGCCCTATATCCCCGGTGCGATAAAACCTTTTCTCAGGTTGGTTAGGAAGAGCAAGTGAAACAAAAGCCGTCTTTGTTTGTTCGGCTTGATTTAAATACCCTTTTGCTAGTCCTACACCTCCAAGAATGATTTCTCCTGGGACATTTAGCGGACAGAGTATGTCATGTTTATTCAAAATAAAGATTTCACTGTTTGCCAAAGGCTTACCTATCGGGATGCTTTGTTGCTCCTCTGGCAACATTTCTGTAATATCATAGATTGTTTTACAAACGGTAGCCTCTGTAGGTCCATAAGCGTTAGCTATTAGAATTCTCGTTCCTACCTTACGCTGCCACATACGTACTGCTTCTGGGGATAAGGTTTCACCACCAATAAAAATAGCCTTAAGCGAATGTAATTGCTCTAATGTCTCCTCAGGCAGTTGCGATAGCTGTTTAAAGTAAATGACAGGAAGAACACAATAATTTGCTTTGGTCCTGTTTACGGTCTGGACAAAATTTTCTGGAGATGTTCGATCTAGGTCTGAAAGCAGGTGAAGTCTTCCACCACATAATAGGCTAGAGTAAATTTCCCACACAGAGGCATCAAAAATAAGGGAAGCAAACTGTAAATAAACATCTTTTTCTGTATATTTGTACTTATCCTTTAAGGAATAAATTAAGTTTACAACCCCAATATGGGACAATAATACACCCTTTGGATTACCGGTTGAGCCTGAGGTATAGATCATATAAGCAATATCCTCGGGAGTATGGCACGCTTCAACTGAATCAACAGGAAGATCTGTTGGAATCTCTTCCCACAATAAACAGCATCCAAAATCATTCGGAAGCTTATGAGCCCATTTCTTTCTAGTAATGAGATGGGTTGCTTCGCTATCCGCAACCATATACTGTATACGCTCGGCAGGAAAATCTGGATCAATAGGAACATAGGCTCCACCTGCCTTTAAGATCGCTATCATGGCGATAATAGTATCAATATGACGATCCATTAATAACGCAACCCGCTCACTTTTCTTCAGATGATGTTGAAGAAGATAATGAGCAAGCTGATTAGTCCGATCCTGCAATTGTTTATAAGTAATAGCTTCCTCTCCCATAGTAATGGCTAGGCGGTCTGGGAATTGAGAAGCTTGATCATCGATAAGCTGATCCAACGTTTTTGTAGTTGGAAAATCCAAATTATTGCGATTTATCTTCTTATAAATTTCATAATCCTCTTCAATAAGAAATGGCAATGTATGTAGTGATGCTTCGGGATTTTGAAGCAAGGTTTCTAATACATGAATATAGCGTTGAAGTAAGTTTTCAATTGTATTCGAATGATATAAATCCGTATTAAAATCTATCTCTATCATATATTGCTTCTCTTCGCTTTTAACTACTCGCCATACAATATCAAAAAGAGTGGTACGTTTAAATTGATAAGTTACCTCTGCTTCAAGTCCTTCAAATTCGATTGTAGGAAGACCTACCATATTAAATACCGTAGAGACGATTGGTCTATCTCCCTTTTCAGTTGAATCGGTGTTTTCGATCAGAGATTCACTTCGATAATGTTGATGCTGCAAGGCCTCTCTAACATGTTGATCAACTTGCTTGAGCAATTGATTATAACCTTGTACATCAGCTAAAGAAAGACGGATAGGAAGAGTATTAATATAATAGCCAAAAATTTCCTCAAAGCCTTTTCTCGGTCTCAGATTCACAGGCATACCAACCACGATATCTTCTTCCAAAGTCATTTGATGCAAAAGGATAAAATAAGCCGTTAGCATAACACGATACACACTTATCTGCATGTCTGTTGAAAATTTTTCAACCTTCCGCATCAATGCCGAGTCAATGATACAGCTTATGTAATCTCCTTGATAGGTCAAGCCTTTAGCAGGAGATTGATCTGAGGAAAATCCCACGTAAGGAATAGAGCCTTGCATCTTATTTGCCCAGTATGTATCGGATTCATGATGAGCTAATGCTCCTATTTCAGTAGCTTGTATAAGTTTAGCAATTACTGTATCTTCCTGCTTGTCTTGAACAATTTGCTCCTTCTTTTTTAAAGCTGTATAGAAGGCGGATATTTCCCGTAAGAAAATACCAGAGCTCCAGCCATCATAAATGATATGGTGGAAAACAACATAAAATAGATATTCTTCATCACTTATTTTAAGTAAATGAGGGCGTAATAATGGTCCTTCCTCCAACGAAAATGGCTCTATACGTAAAAGCTCTAACGTGTCCTGAATCATATTTTCTTTCTCTATCGGTGAAATCGCTGTAAAATCGTGCGGAGTGATTGGAACATTCACTTGAGGTAAAATTAGTTTTTGTGGATTCTCTCCATCCTGACAAATAAAGATCATTCGCAAAGCCGGATGGCGTTGAACAATTCGATCTAAAGCTTCCTGCAAGAGGATTAGAGAAACTTCCCCTTTCAATTTAACTCCAAGCGGTTCATTGCATGACGCTGGATTCATCTGATGTGCGATCCAAAGAGATTTTTCTGCATTCGTTAGCTCAAGGGCTTGTTGGTCAGGTGAATGTTGCTCCCTCTCTCCTCGCACGAGACTCATTTTTGTAAACATTCTAGTAGTCCCTCCTAAATCAATTTTGAACGTTTCACTCATGATTGTTTGTTCGGGGCTTTCCAATTCATTGTTTGCAAAATAGACAAAATACTGCAATTTCCGCTCATTACTCACCTCCTTTTTTACGCTAGAATAAAACTAACACTTTTAACTTTTCAATCATCTTATAATTTAATTATACATATATTGTAATTCAAAAAAATGGTATTTGCTTATTCTTTATTAACTTTTATTTATATTTAAATATTTCGACAATAATGATCAGCGAAAAATAGGTACTAGTATCTTTTTCAGCCAGAATCTCGCAACTTTTGATGCTTGTAAAAAAACTCCATGCCATTTTCAATGGATTAGGAAAATAATGTATTTTTCGGTAATTTCTCTATCTGAGATCCACAAAAACATTGGATTTGGCTATTTCACGACAATCTTTTCGTAGACCGGAAAACCGACTTTTTCATCGCACCAAAAAACATTTATATATATTTATTATTATTTATTTAATCAATCCTACAAATATTAATTCTAATGGAATCGAACATCATACACGGCCCATGAAACTGTGCTTTTCTAAAAGCAACGATTCCAGATTCCATCTGAGATGATATAATAAACATACTTTTAGAAGGAAAAATAGAAAGGGGGAAGCCTCATGGAATTAAATCAAGATCAACTAGGCCTCAACCAATCTCAGAGCGATGTCGAGGCCCTTTCTTATATCTTATTTACCATGGGTAATGAAACGTTCGGTTTTCCATTGGAGAATGTCCTGGAAATTGTTAAGCCAATGCCTATTACAAAGGTTCCTAAATCACCAGAGTATGTAGAAGGTGTCATTAATCTACGCGGGAATATCCTTGCTATCTTACAAATCCGTAAAATGTTTGGACTACCATCCATTCAGCTTACTGAAGATAGTCGTTTTATCGTACTTAAAATAGACGGCTTTGAAGCAGGTATCGTTGTGGATGGTGTATCAGAAGTAGCCAAAATTGCACCTTCCTCCATAAAAGCGGCTCCACCAGTAGTTGCAGGATTAGATGGTTCCAATTTAGCTGGAATTGCCCAAGAAGGAGAGCGTTTACTCCTCTTGCTTAATCTGCCTACTATTTTTGCCCAATGGATTCAGCCTGTTGCATCAGAGGCGTAAACGATTATCGGCGGCTCATTTGTTCATCAATGGGTCGCCGTAGTTGTTAAACGTGAACGCAACAAAGACCTTGCCTGCATCATTGCTCGGCAAAGCCTCTGTTCCTTGCTTTTTACTGGGTAGATTATCAGCTTCATCCCTATTTTTTTACACAGCATCATGCCAACCCACTATCTCTTCCTCCGCTTGCTAAATACGAATAATTAACCCACATCATTTCTTCAATCCCTAAGATTTCCTTAAACAAATCCACTGAATCATACAGTAGACTGCTACCCGTTTCATAATCGATTTCGACTAGAATGTTTGTGTCAAACAATGAATGGAGTTGCTGAATTTGCTTGGGAGACAAGAAGGAACGGAACAACTGTGGCTTACAGCGAGATAATCCCTTCTGCACCTCCTGGCGATATATCTGTGAGGTAATGATTGTATCAATTAGTTCATCGTACTCTTTGCGTAGGTCTTCTTCTTTCATATAATCATCTGGATCTATTAGATCTGGATATCTCCGCTTCATTTCTATCTCCGCTAATTCCATATCTAAAATATAGCTAATCGTAGCAGACGATACCTCGTAGCCGCCTTCAAATAATCGGAAGCCCCAACCGCTGTCCTCCGCATCATGAAACCACAGCAGAGCCACTCCAAGCTTGGATAAATCCAATAGGTATTGAAGGGTTTCCGCCGTCTGTACCCACTCATCTTCCAGAAAAAATACATTCCATTCATCGTTTAGCCGCTTATGAAAATACGGTTGCTTTGACTCAGGTAGTTGTTTAATCAGTTTGCTTTCGTATCGTCTTGGATATAACACCCCGGTAGTAAACTCACTCATTTTGAATTTCCACCGCTTTCTCAGCATCTGACATCTCATTGTGATCGCACACATTCGTGATCTTCTGTTTTTATTAAGTTTATTCAGATGGTGAGAAAATTTGAACGGCAAAACGGCGTTTTTTTCTATAAATTCGTTGTTTCGCCTAATAAACTGGTGAATAGTGGAGTATGAATAGCTCCTTCTGGGCGTAACTCCGACTGAAATAGGGTAATTCCCTCTACCTTCCAGCTAGGCTTGGGATGAGGTAAAAAACGTTGTGACCAATCTGCTAATGGAAGGGAGCGCTCTTCATGCAACTTTGGCTTGCGGGCTATGGTTACATGTGGCTCATATGGTCGTTTGTCATACGGAAGGCTTTCATGACGATCTAGGCGTTTTCCCAACAGGAGATGCATCTGTTGCAAGGATTCTATATCCCCTTGCAGTCCTAGCCACAATACTCGTGGTTTTCCTCCCTTGGGGAACGAACCAAAATGATCAATAGACAAGGAAAAAGGACGGATAATGGAACTAACAATCTGGATATCCTTCTTAAGCTCCGGAATGTTTTGTTCATCAACATCTCCGAGAAAGTGCAAGGTTAAATGTAAATTATGTAAAGGCTGCCATCGCTCAGCTTTAAGCTCCTGCTTCACCTGTTGTTGAGCAGCCTCAATATATGAAATTACATCGGTCGGAACATGCAAGGCAATAAATAGGCGTTTTACCAATAGATTCAGTCCTTTCTTATTCCTATCCGTAAAAAAGAGGACCCTCTCAGAGAGCGCCCTTTTTTCCAGCCCACAATTAGGCAGCCGTATTTCGTCCCGTTATCATGCCCAACACATAACGAATATATGCATCTATAATATCATGTTGCGGTTGATACTCGAAATGAACCGCTAAATCCATCTGCTTCGTTTGCTCGGTCGAAGCAACATTCCAGTGAACCTCTGCTTCATAAGAGAAATATTCGTTAATCCTCTGTTTAATGGTTTCTGCATCCCTAGGCGAATTGTAAGAGATTGAAAATCTCATAATTAGCGGAATGTCTTGCCTATTGTCACGATTGAAACCATATCTACCCGGCTTGCTTTTCAGCGTAATGACGCCAGCCAAATCCCAAAGAGTAAAGTCAGCACAAAAGGTATTTGCAAACGTCTCTCCTGGCATAGAAAGTCGTACTCCTCCCTCTGTGCGAAGAGACAAAGCTTGAGCGATTTGCTCCACCTCTTTTTGTAGACCCTGAAAGGATTGAGAAATAAGTGCGATACTACCTTGTTGGGAAGAATTCACTACCTACACCCCCATCGCTTTTTATCTTTACTCTTTTTCGCATTTTGGCTTGTCTAATCCTTTGTTGAAACATGTCTAGTTTTCTGTATGTTTAGACAAATGGATTCACGCCTGTTTGATCTATATGAGAAAAAAGTCGAGCAAGCTTATTTTGCATCTCATGATTTAATTCCAGATGGTAAAAGCATCCCGCTTCTCGTTGAAAAATCGGAAACGCGCCTTCTTTTAATGGAGATATTTCCCGAATGCTTTGAAAAGCAGGAAACCGACGAAATAATTCCAAAAACGGATCATCCTGCTGCGTATGGTACATGGAACGTAAGGAAGGGCTTGTATAGATCGAGAATGTTTGCTCATTCCCATAGACCCAAACAAGAAGGTCCGCTTCTCGAATATGACTGACAGGATGCCGACTTAGCATATGCAGGGCCTTATACAAGCTCTCCATTAAGACATGCTCTGCTTGATCCTGATGCTTTTGCAGATGAATCTGATAAAGAAAATCATATGCTTCTCCCTGTTGTAGCAATAGGTCATCTGGTAACTCTAGTGCAGATTTTGAAATTATCTCATTCCTATCTTCTTGTTCATCTGCTCCTTCTAATATAAGGGGGTTGTGAGTGCGCGCATCTAGCTCCTGTAGCATTTGATACACATCTGATCTTTCAGTAGATGAAAGAGTAAGTACTTCCGTGAAGATGTGAACCAGCAGGTCTTGTTCCCTTGCTAAAAAAAACAGCTCCAGATCGGGCTGCTCTAACAATGCATGAAGCCAAGTACGTTCAACAGGTACATGTGGAAGAAACGAAAGCGGGAATCCTAGTGGAGTACTTTCATCATATTTTGTCCATACGATCAGAAGCAATTGCTCCTTATACGTGCGAAACTCGACCGTACTAAGTCCCTCCACTGCTTGACTAAAAGCGTCAATATCTTCAAACACCAGATAAAGCTCTGCTACCCCCTGATCATTTAATCGCCCGAAACAGGGATAGCCTTCCTCATGAACAACTTGATATAGGGAAGCATAAAAATCTGTAGAGAGAACCTCCCCTGATGTTTGAGCATCAGGAGACGGTCCAGGGAAAGAAAGTAAGGATTGCATCTGCATTTCTGCCATGTTTTACTCTCCCCTTAGGTTATTTTTTTAAAAGTGGCCACTCTTTCATTTGCTCCAATAATTTACGATCCGTGGAATCAATATGAATAGGAGTAACTGTCGTATATCCTTGTTTTACTAGTTGAAAATCCTCTTCTGTACTTTGTTTTTCCAAGCGTTCGGGATACTCTCTTCCTAGAAAATAACCTGAATCTGAAGGACTGTAGACGTCGTGATAAAAATCAAAGGCTAACACAGCGGGAGTGATACCTTTTATCTGGCTTTTAGGCAAATCAGGTACATTTACATTCCAGAACACTTTTGGAGGCATTTGTTTTTGCTTCGTTTGCTCCATAAATTGCTTTAGCAGAGGTTCAATAATCTTTCCCACTTCTCCAAAGCTTGTCGGGTTATGATAATTATCATAGGACAAAGCAACAGCCGGGATGCCTAAAATTACTGCCTCACGAGCTGCACTACATGTCCCTGAATAGTAAACATCTTTTCCTAGATTAGCCCCTACATTAATTCCTGATAACACAAGATCAGGACGCTCCTGATCTTTAAATAAGAGGTAATAGGCCGCCTTTACACAATCGGCAGGATTGCCATTTACGCTCCAGGCCTTTACCGGTAACCCATAAAAATCATGCGGTGCAGGAGCTAATGCTTCACGAAATGTAACACCGTGACCCACTCCGCTTCTCTCTTCGCTTGGGGCAACCACATAAATTTCAAGGTCCTGTAAAGGAAGAAGGGCTTCCGCAAGGGTTCGTATACCTAATGCTTCAATGCCATCGTCATTTGTAAGTAGAATACGCATGATACCAATCTCCTTTAACCATCTGATCTAGTAATTGTAACAAAACGACTGGAAAGTTTCACCTCTCCCTCCCTGCTTTCATTCATATAAAAAACCGAGGAAGTCAGCCCTCTCGTATGATGCCTTACTACCATACGAGTTATGCTATTTTCCCCGGTTATTAATTTGAATTATTCATTCATTTCGTTACTCCCGAACACTTGCCACTATGGCAAGAGCCGGACCGTTAGGATAGATCGGATCGTCAAAGCTGATTGCGTCTATCTGGAAACCAACATGGTTTAAGCCTGCAAGTAAATCCTGTCTACTGAGCCAGTTGCTAAAAGGAAGTGTGCCCCCAATAAACAGTTTGCTATCGAGTACTTGCAAATAATTATGTTGATATAATGTGTGAGCAAAGCCATATTCTGAAGCAGATTGGCTTCCGCTAAATCGCAGACGATAATCAGCTGAATGCTGTAAGATATTTTCATCAAAATAGTGCGTCCATAAGTACATTTTCTTGCATCGTTCCTTTAATAGTCCCAGCACCATAATCGGATTGACCATATGGTA
Organism: Brevibacillus halotolerans; assembly: GCF_026891775.1. Taxonomy (NCBI): domain Bacteria; kingdom Bacillati; phylum Bacillota; class Bacilli; order Caryophanales; family Paenibacillaceae; genus Brevibacillus; species Brevibacillus halotolerans. The sequence continues at coordinate 33,583 of NZ_JAPTNK010000005.1, read as the reverse complement.
CAAGACGCCAGAGGCAAAGCAAACATCAAAAGTCTGATCTGTCTGTTTTAAAAATTCAACAAAATCTCCGCATAGGTAACGCACACGTTGCAAATTAGTTACTTCTTTTGTTACCAAGCAACGTAAAAAGCACTTCGTATTGGCTTCAATTCCAAGAATGCTAGCGGCATCCCCCTTTTTTTCCAGCAGATAACTATGTGCCCCCTCCATCGGTCCTAACTCCAGTACCGATTTACCTGCTACTCCTCCTAATTTATCAATCGCCCAGATAGCACGAGCATCTTCAAATAAAGGAGCAAAGCCCCCCTCAATCTGATATTGTGCAGGAAAAATACTAATCCACTCATCTTTAAAAATAGAAGTTGCTGTTTGATAAGAAGGAGCTGTTTTTACATAATAATCAAGCGCATAATGCATTCATTTTTTCCATCCCTTCATTGCATATCAGCGTCTCTTAAATAGAGAAAGAAGATCAAATCTGTTTTGACGGATGGGTGCAGATGTATTCTCGAAGGTATGTGCTTGGTTCTTTTCATGGTCTTTTTCAAGGTTCTTTTCAAGGCTCTTTTCATGTTTCTTTTTATGTTTCTTTACGTGATTTTCTTCAATTCCTTCTCCCGGATAAGTTATTTGCTTATACGAACGATTATTCGCTCTTTTGTTGAAGCGATTCATGGCTCTGGTACGTTGTTGCGCTAGACGTAGAGCATATAGTCCCGAAATATGAGCAGCCGCCATAGAAGTACCGTCCAACGTACGATATCCTTTATTGAGCCAAGTAGATTTAATGCCAACACCAGGGGCAACTGTATTCATTCCTCTTCCTCTCGCGCTAAATTCAGCTAGCTTTGCTTGTTGGTTGATCGCACCTACCGCGATTACTTCACGATAGGCAGCGGGATATTCCAGGCCCCTACCATTATTCCCTGCGGACGCTACGAGTATGATTCCATTTCTGGAGGCTACACGTAAGGCTTGATGGAAAGCAGGATGATCCTCACTCGTTCCAAAGCTCATGTTAATAATATCCACCTTCTGCTCGATAGCCCAATTGATCCCGGCTATGATGTCACTGATATTAGCTGTTCCTTCCGCTCCAAACGCTTGCACATCATAAAGATCAACCTCGGGAGCAATGCCAACAATCCCCCGATTATTGGCTACAGCTGCTATAGTTCCCGCCACATGCGTACCGTGTCCTCCCATATTAAACCGTCCCGCCCCAGCTATCACTGACACTTTTCCTTTTATCTGTCCCTTTAAATCTGGATGGGACGATGAAATACCAGTATCAATCACGGCAACTTTAATTCCCTTACCCTTTGTTACATGCCACAGGGCAGGAGCCCCTATATGCTCTACCCCCCATGGAATTTCTTCTTTATGATCTTTATGATCTTTATAATCCTTATTCTCCTTATGATCCTTATTCTCCTTACTTTTCTTACTTACCTTGCCCCCATTACTTTCCTTACTTTCCTTACTTCCCTTGCTTCCCTTGCTTTCCTTGCTTTCCTTACTTTCCTTGTTTTTCTTACTTTTCTTACTTTCCTTACTGTGTAAGCGCACCTGGACTTCATTTGATACGGTATATCCTTCACGGCCAATTAATTTGGTTAATTTTTCAAACTCGTCCTGCGCCACTAAGAAGCAACCAACAGATTCACAATGCCTAACTGAGGGCATGATGGATTGATTTTCTTTTAATTTTTTGGCACAGATACTATAACCAAGCGTTTTGGGAAATGAAATAATCTTATACACAAAAGCCCCTCCACGAATATCATGTCTATTTGATATCCTATGCAGGGACCTGCTTGATGGCTTATGCTTCTTTGTTATCTTTTATCATTTTTTTAACAAAGACACGAGTAATACGTAAATGATTCACTTCTCCAACTTCAAATTCATACCCTTCCTCTATCACTTTCATGCCTAAGGTCGGAGGATGGGTGATTTTTGTGTAAATCCAACCAGCGATCGTATCTACTTCTGCGGTATCTAGCTGTATGTTGAGATATGCGTTTACTTCTTCGAGCAACATACGTCCATCAAAAGAAACGATGCTTTCCTCCTTCTGTTTAAATTGCTCGATCTCAGGTCGCTCATCATCAAATTCATCCTGAATGTCTCCAACAATTTCCTCCACAATGTCTTCAAGTGTAAGTAATCCAGCAGTCCCACCATATTCATCTATTAGGATGGCGACTTGACTCCGTTGTTTTTGTAGCATGGTTAACAAATGACTGATAGAAATGGTCTCTGGTACAGATAAAACAGGACGTAATAAATCACTTAAATGTCGCTCCTTCTCTATTTCCTTTAAAGCATAGGTTAAAATGTCTTTAATATGCAAAATTCCAACCACATGATCCTTATCCCCATTTACCACTGGATAACGGGTAAATCTCCCTGTACTCACAATATCTAAATTATCCTCAAAGCTGTCTCTAATATCGAGAACAACCATATCTGTTCGAGGTACCATGATTTCGCGAGCTGTTGTTTCTGAGAATTCAAAGATATTGTCTACTAGCATTAATTCGGTGTTATCAATTAACCCACTTTTGTGGCTTTCATTGACTAAAATCCGAATTTCTTCTTCTGTATGTGCCGCTTCATGCTCAGATACCGGTTCAATACCAAACAAACGTAAAATTTTGGAGGCTGCTCCATTTAACAGCTTAATAAAGGGAAACATTACCTTATAAAACAACTGCATGGGACGTGCTACAAATAAAGAAATTTGTTCAGGTCGTTGTATAGCTAATGATTTAGGTGCCAGCTCTCCTAATACGATATGTAAGAATGTAATGATCAAAAATCCAATCACAACGGAAATCGAGCTCTTCCATGGCTCTGTAATCCCTGCATATGAAAAAACGGGATGCAATAAGTGCGCGATCGCTGGCTCTCCAATCCAGCCTAATCCTAGAGAAGCAAGCGTAATTCCCAATTGAGTTGCGGATAAATAAGCATCTAGCTGATGTAATAATGTATCAACTAATCTAGCCTTTACATTGCCTTCTGCTACAAGCTGAGTAATTCGAGATTCACGTATTTTTACCAGAGCGAATTCGGTGGCTACAAAGAACCCATTTAGGAAAACAAGAAATAGAACAAACAATAAATTAATGCTTGTCCCAAGAATGCTACTTGATGCCACATTCTTCCCTCCTCTCTCTATAAAGGTATTTCTATTGTAACCTGAGCCCCTGATTTTGAATCAAAATGATAGCTCTCCCCTGCTTTTCCCTTTCGTCCCCAAATATGGTACCATTGGCAATATTGATACCGCTATGAGGTGACGACCGTGTCTTTTCAACCCCATTTACCACTAATTGTACAAAGTGATCGGAGCATTTTAGTAGAAGTGGAAAATCCCTTATTTGATGAAGCAAGACAAGCGATTAGTGGCTTTGCTGAGCTTATTAAAAGCCCAGAATATATACATACTTACCGTCTAACTCCACTTTCTTTGTGGAATGCAGCGGCAAGTCAGCTACAAGCAGAGCAAATCCTTGAAACACTCAGCCGCTACAGTAAATATGGACTGCCCCCTTCTGTTGCAGATGAGGTTAAAAGAGCCTTTTCAAGATACGGATTGATCCAGATGCATACCTACGAGGATCAAATCGGACTGACAAGTGTAGACCCTCTTATTCTGGCAGAAGTTATGGGCTATCAATCTATGCAGCCTTATATAGAAGAAAAACGTTCGGAGAGTCTGTATATACTGAAGCCGTACTCACGTGGACTAGTAAAACAGGCCCTTATTAAGCTTGGCTATCCCGTGCAGGATTTAGCCGGCTATCAGGAGGGCGAACCGTGCCCGATGGAGCTTGTCCCCTGCGATAACACAGGAACTCCTTTTTCCCTGCGAGACTATCAGCTAGCTGCCGTGGATGCCTTTTATGCCAATGGTACTGCTTACGGTGGCAGTGGTGTTTTGTGCTTGCCCTGTGGAGCCGGGAAAACCATTATTGGAATTGGTACCATGTCACGCTTTGAGACGGCGACTCTCATCTTAACAACAAGTACAACATCTGTCCGACAATGGATCAACGAAATCATAACGAAAACCACTCTAACCGCCGACATGGTAGGCGAATATACTGGTGAACAAAAAGAGGTGCGACCTGTTACCGTTACCACCTATCAAATGGTGACTTCAAGACAGCGTGGCTCAGAAGAGTTTCCCCATATGAATTTATTTACGGATTATAACTGGGGACTAATCATTTACGACGAGGTTCACATGCTCCCTGCTCCTATTTTCAAGATGACCTCAAGCATTCAGGCCAAACGGAGGTTAGGATTAACCGCTACTCTAGTACGTGAGGATGGAAAAGAAGATGAAGTCTTTTCCCTGATCGGTCCCAAAAAATACGAAATGCCATGGAAAGCGTTAGAAGCTCAGGGCTGGATCGCAACGGCCTTCTGTAAGGAAGTCAGACTACCACTTCCTTCAATTTATCGCGAGGCCTACGCCTTTTCTGGCACACGTGAGAAATATCGACTAGCAGCAGAGAATCCGATTAAGGTGAACTGGGTGCAAAAATTGCTGAGGCAGCATAAAGACGATCATATCCTCATTATTGGTCAGTACATCAAACAATTAGAATTGGTGGCCAACACGCTAGGCTTACCGCTCATTACAGGTAAAACACCTGAGGAAGACCGGGGTCGCTATTATGAGATGTTTAAGCGTGGAGAAATTAAACAGCTAGTAATATCTAAAGTCGCCAACTTTGCTGTAGACTTACCTGATGCTAATGTTGCGATTCAAATCTCAGGTACATTTGGTTCTAGACAGGAGGAAGCTCAGCGATTGGGTCGTATCTTGCGTCCTAAGGCAACCAACCAAGCCTATTTTTATACACTGGTGTCACGGGATACCCGTGAACAGGAATTTGCGAGTAAACGCCAAATGTTTCTATTAGAACAAGGTTATCACTATCAAATCATAGAACCTGATGAAGAGCCTGAAAATCTTGGAGGGTAAAGCGTAAGATATGTCCCAATCCTTTCCTAGTTTTTGTAACGTTTTTTTTCTTTAAAAAATGTTAGAATGGGATGGAATCTTTACATGCATCAGCTTTTTACTATGACTATCCATACCGTTTAATCATGGAAGAACACTGGAAATATTTATGGATAAAATTCAAAAAGACTAACTGAAACGTTTGAAAACAACGTATCGTCAGATGAAGTGAAGGGAGGCAATACTTCGATGCAAGCCGACAGTGAAATTGTACAACAGGTTTTGCAAGGGGACGTCGAAGCTTTTCGTGACATTATTCAAAAATACCAGCATATGATCTATATCTTCATATATAAGATGGTAAACAACAAGGCAGACGCTGAAGACCTGACCCAAGAGGTATTTATCAAAGCCTACGAAAAGCTGAACACCTATCGAGGTGAAAGTCAACTATCAACATGGCTCCATACTTTAGCAAGGAATCGTACCATTGACTTTCTCCGGCGCCGGAAGTTCCATGATACGGATGAACAATTGGCTTTCGTCCCTTCAGGAGTACAGAATGAATTACCACAGGAATCGCTTTTGCGAAAAGAACAACAGAAGACCATCGCCGAAGCTTTCGAACAGCTATCTGACTCCTATAAAGAAGTTATTGTGCTTCGTTGTACGCACGAATATCCCTTTGATAAAATAGCTTCCCTGCTTGGGGTAGCAGAGTCTACAGCACGGGTTCGATATTTACGAGCAAGGCAAGAATTTGCCAAAGTGTTAACGAAAATGGAAGGAGGACTCGTACATGAATTGCCAGGAATTTAAGGCAAAATGGACTAACACTGTTGACGACGATATCGCTCTTTCCCATTTAGAAACCTGTGATGAATGCTTGGCTTGGCTAGAGAATGAATGGTCATCTAGAGAGGAAAACCTGTTCCTAAAAGAGATTCCACAACCTTCCATTGACCTAGAAGATAACATTATGAATAAAATATATGCCGCTCCCCAACACCATGGAGGTTCTAGTCAATCTGAAAAAACAGAGCCGGGGATCATTCCGCTTGCAGTAGCTAATGAAATACCAGAAAGTAGCAAACCGTCCAAAGCAAAACGCTTTCGATTCTTTTCGTATCCTGTCTTGGGAGCCGCTAGTGTCCTTTTAGTCATGGGACTTGTAGGCGTTCAGGCTCTAAATGGAGGTTTTACAGGTAGCGCTGATAATACTGGTACGGAGCAACTGCCTTCTCCACAGGTAGCTTATGCACCAATGTCTGAGGGGTCAACCTCCTACATGGCAAAGACACCTCAAAGTAACGCTAAGCAAGCTCCTATCGAGAGCGGATCACCTGAGACTCAAGCACAAGCAGCCGAGCCAAAAGCTGCATCTCAAGAAAAATTACAAGCAACTCCACCTAGCATGAAAAAAGCCGAAGGAACACCTGAGAGACAAGACACCAAGCCAGCTAGAAGCGACAAAGATACTGCGGTAGCTCAAGCAAAGAAATCCCAAGCCCCTTCCGCAGACTCAACAATCGCTATGCTTGATAATGGTAAACAACCCGTTCAACAAGCACAAAATAATAAGCCAGCTTCGCCTTCTCTGCTCGCTTCACGCTCGCTATCTCCAATGCAAGCAGCATCCAAGGAGCATACGGTAACAGCTTCTGGGACAACAGAGAACAAAGCTGATCAAGATTCAGGCTCAAAGTCTACATCCTCTGATCAATCCGAAAAATTACATGACATAGCAGTGGCACCCTCTGAAAATCAAGGAGGCGCAGCAAGTCTAAATAAATCCTTAACAGCGACTGAAACACCATCCGTAGACGAATCCGAGGTAGAGTCAATTGGTGAAGCAACAAGCGAAATGTTCACCCAAGAGACAGAGAAGGAAAAAGAGAAACCTCAAACCTTCTCCAGCTTTACCTCCTTGGAAAAGGCAAAACAAGCCTCGGATATGCCGCTCGCAGGTATAGTCAAAGCAGATTTTAAGCTTGCTTCTGTTGCTATTCATTACGAATCAGAAACAAGTAAACATGTCACTTCTCAAACAGCTATCTATCGACATGGTGATGCTCAGCTTAAGCTAGAGGTACTGCGCAATGACACGCAAAAACGTACTTTGTCCATTCCAGGAACCTTTGCTGGATCTCCACAAATTTTCTATGTCGGTACTGATAAAGCAATCGGAGTAACTTTCGACTCTCAAGAAAAAAATACAATGCAGCATGCAGTTCACCTTATTACCACAAAATCCTCCCAACAGCTCTATGTAATTGCAACAGCAAAAGGAATGAGCTTACAGGATTTAATGGATACTGTAAAAACTATGAATTGGTCATAGCTTGATGCTGTCTACCCAAAACAATCAAAAACCCTCTAGCCAAAGATAAAACGATGGTTAGAGGGTTTTTGATTATATCTTACATTACGTAACATCTTGTCTAGTAAACACTACATAGGCAATCACTAAAGAAGCAACTCCCCAAACAGATAATACTCCAAGAGAAAAGGGTAGGCTCATGCCTTTAATAGGTGGCAAGCTCCCCGCTAAATACGTCGTAAGCTGTAAATTTACATTAAACAAGTACTTCGCTTGTTCCCACGTAGAGGCCATTTGAGTTAAAATAGCCCCACTAATAAGAGCAGCCATCATAATCCCCATGCCAGCCGCTGTGCTTCTCACCAAGACAGAGATCATTAACGATATTGTACCTACCACTACACAAACGAACCAGCCTAATCCATATTGCATCAAAATATATTTCCATTGATCTAATACAAATACCTGTGAGGTTTGTAAGACTTCTCCTGTCGCTTTAAAGCCGGTTAAAACAGGCATCGTCCACCCTCCATAACCAAAGACAACTCCTGAGATAAGATACGCTAGTACCAGAGATAACAATAAGGTCAAGGAAGTGAACAAAAGGAGTGTTATATATTTACTCGTTAGGATCTTCCAACGTTTGACTGGCCTTGTCAGCAACAGTTTAATTGTCCCTTCACTAAATTCTGAAGATACGAGATCAACTGCTAAAATCACAATAATCATCGGTAGAAACAGTCCAACAGCTTGATCCATAAATCCACGTGCAAATGTAACGGCCCCTGGCGCTGACGGATCAATATCATGATCTAAATAATACTGTTGCAGCTGTAATTGGGTTTTCAGAAAATCCTTCCATTCGGGAGGGATGCGAGTGGAAGCCAATCTATTTTGGGTATCTACTATCTTTTGTTGAAGAATGGTGCGCCAGTCATCGGTACCAATTTGTGCCCGAGCCACCTCTACTGATTGGTATTGCGCATATGTAAACAATGGAATCAAAATAAGCAATATGAGGACGACTACATAGAAGCGTTTGCGTCTGACTAGCTTTAAGCTCTCGTTATATACCAGATCAAGCATGCTTCCCCTCCTCATCTACTGATTCATCTTGGGTTAGTGTAAGGAAAAGGTCTTCCAATGTAACAGCCTTTTCTTCAATGCCAATAACATCTACTCCTGCATGGATAAGAGAACGGTTAACCTCAGCTATTTTGTCCGTTTCCATTCGACACTTCACTCTGCCGTCTGACAAAGCTATAAGTTCATATACATAGGGGCTTGCCTGCATTAGCTCAACAGCTTTCGGCAAACTATTGTCTCTAAATTTCCAATTCACCTGATCCGCAAATTGCTCCATTAATTCTTTAACGTGGCCAACTGATATAACTCGTCCCTTATTAATAATGGCTACCCGATCACACATAAGCTCAATCTCACTAAGCATATGACTGGATATAAAGACGCCGATCCTCTCTTCTAGCGCTAAGCGGCGTATGAACTGCCTCAATTCACGAATACCTGCCGGGTCTAATCCGTTGGTAGGTTCATCTAAGATAAGTAAGCGGGGACGATGTAGCAATGCTTGTGCAATTCCTAAACGCTGACGCATACCTAACGAATATGTTTTTACCTGTTCGTGAATCGCTTCCGTCAGCTCCACTTGCTCTACAACTTCACGAATTCTATCAGAGCTTACCTTTTTACTCATTCGGGCAAGCATTTCTAAGTTCTCTTGTCCTGTTAGAAAGGGGTATAATTCAGGGTTCTCCACAATACATCCGACCTGATCAATTGCCTTCAAAAAATGGTTTTGTAAAGAATACCCACCGATTTTTATCTCTCCTCCATCAGGTTTGGTAAGCCCGACCAACATACGAATCGTGGTTGTTTTTCCAGCTCCATTAGGTCCAAGAAAACCAAATACCTCCCCCGCTCGCACATCAAAGGTAATATCATGGATCAGTCGTTTTTTCTTTATTGATTTTTGTAAACGAGCAACAGAAAGAACTGCGTCTGCCACATGTCTCCCACCTTTCTCTCTTATATTTATAAGCAGAGGATTTCTTATTCTTTCACAAGGAAAGCTTCCTCATGCTTTTTCTCCCACATGAGCCTCTCTGGTTTGATCGCCAATTAGAATGGTACAATAGAAGTACAGTATAACAAGAATACCTGCTCAATAAGGAGGTTCTCTGTGCTTAGCTCTAAAAAACATCCGTTAACGAAATGGCTTCTGCTACTGGCTTGCTTATCTTTTTTTGCTCTATTAGTCGGCTTCTGCTTTGCGTTTACGCCAGTGCATTTAGCTGATAAAAGCACATCTGAGCTTCAGACCCCCAATGAAGACCAAACACCAGAAGCTCCTTCCCCTGCTATCTTGCCCACTACAGGCACATTAAAAGTGGTAGCGCTGGGTGACTCCTTGACACGCGGGTTAGGAGATTCAAGCGGATTAGGCTATATTGGAATTTTGAAGCAAAAGGCTGAAAAAGCGCGCAATCAAAGCATTCAGCTAAGCAATCTAGCTATCAGTGGCAGTGAATCAGGAGATGTAGTGAACCAACTGAAACAAACGAATGTTAAGCGCCTGATTTCTGAAGCTAACCTCATATTGTTTACGATTGGGGGGAATGATTTGTTTCGCCAAAGCGGCGGTATATTTGAATTTGATCTTGAAAAACTATTGGACGCTTCAACCCAGCTTACTATCAACTATGAAGCCATTGTAAAACAAATTCGATCTATAAATCCAGAAGCACCCATTTTTTATACCTCTCTCTATAATCCCTTTGGCGATACAGAGTTCAAACAAGAATCAAGTACGCATGTTCAGGAGTGGAATAATGAAGCAACCACTATCTCAGCCCGTTATCCTAACGTGCTGGTGATCCCTTCCTACGACTTATTTTGGAACAAGGAGAAGGCCTATCTATACACGGACCATTTCCATCCGAATCATGCTGGATATGAACGGATAGCCGATCGAATTATGCAGGCGATTAAATAAATCGATTGATGACGATTCTACTTATATACAAAACTGTCGAGGCCTCTTGCTCCCCCGACAGTTTTTTTATTTGTATTCATTTTCCTACCGAGTCATCGTCATAGCTTGACCTGTACGAGCAGTATAGCAGTTGCGTCCCAGAGTATAGAACAAAATACTGAAAAGCGTGATACAGGAGATAACCGTAAACATAATTGTTCCATTGTATACCCCCAGTATATATCCTCCTAGCACCGGCCCTAAAAATTGTCCTAAATTATGAAAGCTTTGGGTGCCAAAATAAGTTCCTCGCATCCCCTCAGGTGCTAAATAGTCAATAAAAACGGTGGAAGCAGGGAAGGTTAAAATCTCCCCAATGGTAAAGATGCACATGGAAATCATAAAAGTTAGCCAACTCGATGAAATCCCGAAGCCTAACAACCCCATCGCATACATGATGGTTCCCGTTACAAGACTAAATAACGGGGTCCTTTTTTCGGCCCATCTGGATAAGGGAAGCTGCAAAGCAACCACCACTATGGCATTTAAGCTCATCAGATATGAAAATAGGATGGCTCCGTCAACGAACATTCCCTGAACGAATTGGGATAGGGTTACAGTCATTTGAGAATAGCCCACTGATACCAGAATGCCACCGACAATAAAGTAGCGTAACGCGACATCCTGACGTACCACATTCCAAGCCGAAGCAAATGTAATTTTTTCTTTCTTTTGGCCCTCAATTTGTTTTATGCCAAATTTATGTAACAAATATTGCAGGCTGATGACATAGAGCAAATAGATCATGGCCGTAACAATAAACGGGAGAGCCCCGCCTAGTAATGCTAAATATGCCCCAAGCAAAGGACCCACGGAAACACCAATGTTAATAGCCAGATAACGCATGGAAAAAACTCGAAAGCGTCGCTCTGGTTCTGTTAAATCTGCCATGAGTGCTTGCGATACAGGCTCGTAAAAGGAACGGCAAAATCCCGCCAAAATGTTAAGCAAAATAAAAAAGATTGCGCTTTTTCCAATCGCAAATCCTAAAAAAACAAGTACCCAGGTATACAATGCCCACAGCATAATTCTCCTTCGCCCAAATAAATCAGATAACGTTCCTGCAATAAATCCTCCCACTGTAGATGCCAGAGGACCAGCCCCAATAGTAATTCCAATCATGACCGGACTCAGATCAGTTGTCTTGGATAAATGAATAGCCAAAAATGGCATACTCATAGAACTAGCAGCTCGCACAAAAATCGTACCGATAAGTAAGGAGTGTATTATAGGGTGAAATTCTTGCCAGTATGCTCGTAGTCTGTTCATTTTTTACTCCCCTTTATCTATCTTTATCTCTTTGTGATAAACCAAATTGTAGGAATATTCAAATGAAAAGTCAATGACTGCTCCCTATTCTTCTATATGAAAAATTTGATTAGGATTATCTAAATATGTAATGGGGATAAACTATTGACTTTCCCGTTTTAGTACCTGATACTATTATCAGATACTGAAATAATTTAAGTAAGAAATGGGGTCATATTGATGTCGGCTTACTCGAATCCTTTTTCCAATTCTCCTTCACCTGATTTTGGGTCGCCTGCTTTGTCGTCTAAAGCCCGTATCACAGCTATAGGCTCTTACGTTCCAGACAAGCGGCTCACTAATTTTGATTTAGAAAAATTAGTAGAGACTAGCGATGAATGGATTGTGAGAAGAACTGGCATGCGAGAGCGACGCATAGCTGAACCCGATCAATTTACAAGCGATCTTTGCCTACGAGCTGTTCAGCATTTGCAGCAAGCATATGATAAAGAAATAGAGGATGTTGATTTCATTCTTGTATGTACGACCACCCCAGACTATCCTTTTCCCAGTGTAGCTAGCCAACTACAGGCTAAGCTATCAATTCGTTTTGCTGGAGCGCTTGATGTAAATGCCACATGTGCTGGTTTTGTCTATGGACTACATCTAGCTAATTCTCTGATAAGCAGTGGTCTGCATAAAAAAATTCTTGTGGTAGCCGGAGAGACATTATCAAAAGTGACTGATTACTCCGACCGTAATACCTGTGTTTTGTTTGGGGATGGCGCTGGTGCAGTACTTGTTGAACGTGATGAACAGAATCCTAGCTTCCTGCATTCCTTTATGAGCAGTCATGGTAATGGCGGGATTCATTTATACCGTTCAGGTCTCTCTAATCAAATGGGAGATGTAGAACTGCTTGGAAAGGGAAATATCTATCAAAATGGTCGGGAATTATATAAGTGGGTAGTCTCTCAATTGCCTCAGGGAATGCACCAACTGGTTGCGGCAAGTAATTTCTCATTATTGGATGTAGATTGGTTCGTGCCACACAGCGCTAATTTACGCATGATTGAGTCGATATGCGAAAAAAGCGGATTTCCGTTAGAGCGAACGCTGCACAGTTTGGAATATTTCGGAAATACCTCCTGTGCTACCATCCCGCTTGCTTTAGATATGGCTTTATCAAACGAGCAAATAAAACAAAACGACACAGCTATTCTTTACGGTTTTGGCGGCGGTTTAGTTCAAGCGGCTTCGCTTGTGCGTCTGTCTTTAGATAAACGTCAGGCCTAGGCCACTTGTAACGAGATGTAAAAAAGCCATCCCCATCGAAGCCTAAGCTTCTAGGGATGGCTTATTCTGTTTTCCTTTTCCACGTCGGAAATATAAGTAGGAGTATATATAGGTAGATAGAATTGTTAGGCATACGGAAGAAACGATTAACAATAAGCCCAACCATCCTGGCAAATACGGACATAACAGATAGACTACACCTGTCAGCATCCAGAATACGGACAGTTTACGATGAGTATGAACCCAAACCTCCTGCTCCGTTTTAGTCCATGACGTACGCATACCCAATGGATGCAAATACGATATCCACGGCAACAAATAGCCATAAACTAACAAAATAATACCTACTATAATCATGCTATACATTTCGAGGCCTATCGGAATAAATAAATTTTGCAATATCAATAAGCAATACATTGTACTAAATAGTACTGCTTGAGCTATTCGTAATAAATCAAAGCAAATCTCCATCTGTCTCGTCTGTCGCTCACGTTGGCGAGAAATCGTAATAAATGCTCGTAACAAAATGGGGGCAACGATATTGACAAGACTAAAAACAAGGAGAAACAGCAGCTTATCCTGATAGTATCCGGTCTCATCCCCTATCCTCATCGCTACTAACAGCTTATCGGGCATTTGGGTGTAAAAACCGATCGCCGCAATAATTGGAGACAAAGTGATCAGCACTAGCATAAAGTCAAGCCAATACCACACTCTTTGCGTACGATGCAATTGCATGTTGTTTCACCGCCATTCTTCCTATTAAAAACCTGCCTCTATTCTTTTAGAGGGGGGAAAAACTAGTGATTATGGATGGGTATGGATTGAAGCATCTCACCTTGGTCATTCCATTTCACTGCTCGATACTTGGCATCATGGTAAAAGGTAAACCACGCTTGTTGAGCTATCATTTCCTTCAACCACTTTTCCTTCGCATAGATAGAGGTCATTGGATAATCATCATAGGCCATGACCCATAGCGGGTTCTGATGAGCGTGCGTAGGCATAATATCTGCCATATGGCAAGCCTTCTCACCTTTACTTTCGAACAAAATAATAGCATGTCCATCACTGTGACCACCCGTATGCACCATTTTGATGCCTGGAACAACCTCTTTCTGGTCGGCATACGTGCAAACCTGCTTCTCGATGGGGCGCCAATTGTCCTCCCAATACGTGTTTTTAGACCTGATATTCGGAGATCGCATTTCATTCCATTCAATTTCGTTGATATAAATAGTAGCATTCAAAAATGTGGAATAGAGACTGCCATCCTCTGCCACACTTACTAATCCGTTCGCATGATCATAGTGCATGTGGGTCATTAGGACCAAATCAATGTCTTTACATTGTAACCCGACTTCTTGAAGAGATTCCGACAATTCCGATTCTTCAACTAGTCCAAAGTTACGTTTTTGTTTCTCATTTAAGCGATTTGTCCCCATTCCCGATTCGATCAGTATATTTTTTCCGTGAACTTGTACAAGAATTGGATCAGAACGGAGTGGAATTTGATTCTGTTCATTAGAAGGGTAGCGTTTACTCCACAAAGCCTTTGGGACAACTCCAAACATCGCTCCACCGTCTAACTGGGTCATTCCACCTCTCATCCACGTTAGCCTACAATCACCAATTTGCAGTGTATTCATGCTACTCCTCCTCTAACCCATTTCTCACGCGAAACTCTTATCTCTACGTTACACCAAGACAGCTTTCTGGTAAAGAAAACTTCCTTGATTAGATTGATGGATTTGTGGATAAACCTGAAAAATTTTGTAGGTAAGGAAAGCCTGATAAATTAAAATCTATGACACAACCAACAAATTATTCCTAGCTGTTATACATCCACGAAAAGAAAGGCACCCGATGAGGGGGTGCCTATGTTACATATAGACTATTGTACCTACTTTTCTTGAAAAACAACTGTTTTTGATAACCCAATTATTTCTACTGCATAATCACTAGATACTGCTTCCATAATAAATTGAAATTCTCCATTTGATCTGCGCAAGATCATTTGTGCTATTTTTTCTGACTTCTTAAACAAACTGATAGCATGGTCATTTTCTGGATAGCCATCCCTCGTTGCTATGAATCGACAACCTGCAGGCAAACAGAATCTCCAACCTTTTACTTGAATATTCTGCTGTTGTGCATGAAGAAAATGACGCTTCCCTAATAATATCATGTGCTCGCCCATTTCCACGCCACCTTCACCCTAAAGGGCTATTAAAGTTATTTTTATTGTGCAATGAAATCGTTAGAAAAGGAAGTGCTTCGACAAAAACTCCAATAAAGCGACAGCATAAGTAAAACACTGTAAATCCTTTACATTTACAGCTAAATTTACGAAATAAATGAACAATCACTCCTTACTAGGCTCCTCGAATCTGTTACTTGTAGGAGTGTAAAACCTATCTTATGTATCTACTTCCAAAATTTATGCAAGAGTTTTTTTTATGATCTCCTATACATAATCATCTGGAAGGGGGAATTATAGGAAAGCTTGTTTTTATTTACTGAAAATTCATTTTTGTATTTCTTTTTTCTAACCAATTTTTTTCTTTATCGTTCGACATTTTCCTCTCATTTCGAGCATTTTTTCATTATCAATTTTTTGCTATTATATTTTTCCGGCGTCACTTCTTCTTACTTCCTTCCGTGACATATCTACCATAGGATTATTGATAACTTTCTCAAAAAATCCAATTATTACGTTTGAGAAAATACGAATAACCAAGTAAACTAAATCATGGATAGTCTGATATCCGCAAGTATTTGCCCGCCCAAAATATGCAGATCGGCGGGCATTTTTTTATTCCTAGGTTTATTTATCCATACGTACAAATGTAACCCCGTTCATATCTTGAATTTCTAGTAGCATGTGATTGATTTCTGTAGAGAGTTGTGCTTGAATCTGCAAATCAAGCATTGTTTTTGAGTTCTCTTCTTCATCAGGCATTTCCACCTGATAGGACGTTATTTTCACACCATTATTTGCTAATTTATCAATCACATCCCGTACGTGATTTTGTCCTTGCAAATGAACCACGAGACGCATTGTTTTTGGAAATAGCAATTGCAAGCTGCGATCTAGAATTTCCAATCCAATCAATACGAGGATAGTAGCACAAAATCCGATGCCATACATACCTGAACCAATAGCAAGTCCAATACCTGCTGTTGCCCACAAGCCTGCTGCTGTTGTTAAACCACGAATCGATTGTTTTTGCACTAAAATAGTCCCCGCTCCCAGAAAGCCGATTCCGCTCACCACATTGGCTGCAATCCGACTTGGGTCTAACTTGACAGAATCCCCCAAAACATCAAAAAAAGCATATTTAGAAACGATCATGATCAATGAACTGCCTACTGCTACAAGGAAATGCGTACGCAATCCCGCTGCTTTCTGTCTACTTTTACGCTCAAATCCGATAAGTGCCCCACATAAGCCCCCAACAAATAAACGCAAGAGTAACTCCCATTCCATCGCCATCCCCTCCTCTCTTCTCTATACCCTTATATGTAGTCCGTTAAAACCAGATCAGTGTCATCGAAAAACAGCAAAAAATCTGACTCTCGTGTAGAGAATCAGACGATATGCAGCTACCCTTCCTCTAATTCGGTTCTAAAACATAGGAATACGGCACATGTAAAAAGGAAAGTAAACGATTTTGCCCCTCTTCCTCCTGAACCATTTGAAGAATTTCGCTGATCTCCTTTTGGACAGACTCATACCGAAGTTCATGTTGCTGCTCTGATTCCGCATTCGTTTCATACTCCATTATCCAACCTGCTACTTGCTTTGCTACAGGGAAAAGGGCCTTCTGAATTTTCGTATAGCTCATTGATAATTGGTGCTGATTTTGTTCGAAAAGCTGTTCAGAGCGCTGTTCCAAATATCCACGAATCTCCGCCAAGCGAGACAGTAATTCTCTTAATTTCCATAGTTGCTTATGCTGCTTTCGTTGCTTTGAATCTAAAAGTGGGAACGGATCGCTGGATAGTAGGGCTTGCAAGTCTGGCCACGGCTTTTTCTGAAGTGATTCCTCCAGCTTTTTCATGCAATACGCATCAGCAGGAAGCAGTTCTACCGTTTCTCTGAAGGCAGGTAGGGTATTTCGCGCATAGCTTTTCACTCCCCAATCGCTATGAGCTTGCAGGGCTTTCACAAAAGAAAAACAATGTGGATCTACTAATTCCAGTTCTCGCTCGCTTACCTCATGAGTAGACAAAATTGTTTGTTTGACGGTGTTATCTGGTATCTGAGAATGTCCTTCCCCCAATTGCATTCCCCTCTTCACATAAGTCCGCAATGTATCACCTGTCAAAGAGGAATCCTCATTTCCTTGATAAAGCTGGATACGGAAGGCGGCAAATTCTTCAAAGCCCTGTAGATTCCCGTATCCATCATCAATAACATGCAAATCTGCCTGAACTTCCATTAGCTCACTTAGTACCTGCTCTTCTAATGCGTAGATACATCCCTCGATGTGAGTCCAATAGCTTCTACATTCCGCCTCTGAACCCAATACCCTTTGATAGACATCATGAAATAAGAGGATATGAGCAATTTCATGAAAATAATTTTGAAACGGAAACTTGAGATTTTCCCCCCGGAGATAGGAGCCTGCATTCTGATAGATTTTCCCGTGCTCAGGACGAAACAGTGTAGGTAAGGTGGAATCTACATCTAAAAAGAGTTCAATACCCGCATTATAGCTATTAGCCCATATAGCAAGGTAAGTTGGACTTAGCAGGAGGGCTATAGAATGGTTGGTAATTTGTACAGGTAGATTAAAGTGAAGACCATTCGTCTCTTCCTGTAAGGATAACCACGTCATCCCTACTGCCAAAGCCTGGTACAACGCAAATTCACCCTGCGCAACCGAATGTCTCGCATAAAGCTGTAACTGTCTAAGGCAATTCGTGACACCTTCTGCTTCATATGTATATTGTTGTTGAAACTGTTCAAGGCCCTCTACAAAATCCTCGTGTTCAATCGTCAAAAATACATTAATTCCATCTACCCAGAAGTCTGATCCTATTTTCGACTCCAACCATTCATCCGTCTGATGTGCTAGCTTACGTAATTCCTCATAACGCTGTAGCATGTGAGGGGAATTCATTTTATCCTATCCCTTCTTCAATTTGATAGAAATGCTTTCGTCCGATAACAAAACAAGAGCACGCGTCAAAACCATACGTGCTCTTGCCTTACACATTAAAGCTTACAAACTCCGGTAATAATTGGATGTGCCATCCCTTTAAGTTCAGCTACCTTTTCATTGTTGACCGTAATTTTAACAACTTTTTTCACAGCAAAACCCTCCTTTACGTTGAAAGTTCATTTTACTTTAAAAAAAGTACTACTTTACAAGCAAACATCAACAACTACACGCCACATTAACTCTTTCATTTGCTTTACATTCTTGTTATCCGAGAGTTCTACTTTTACTACTTTTTTCATTATTTCATCCTCCTTATAACCAGATTTATATGATAGGAGTGATAACTATCAATATAGATATTATGATGGATAATTCTGAACATTTCAATAATATTACATTTTTTTTATATTATACTAGCTTTGGCAGACGAATTACATCGAGTAACATATAGAGACGAAGGTATGGAAATGTTTCGAGAACAGCTATTACATATAAATAAGCATGGAAATAGGCCAATGAAAATAAAAACGGAGCGATAGAAGGACAAATTCCTGTCTACTACTCCGGCTTATCATGCTTTTTACTTGCGTTTTTGTCTATAGGATGCCTTACCCGGCAGTTTTGCTCCTCATGCTCTACCGTTTTTGTTCATTCATCGCTTGCAGGGCCAAATAATAAGCCCCTTTTGAAGAACAAGTCTCGTCTATAACAAATACGGGGTCTGATATCGCGTTTTTTACCTCTTCGTAAAACGCCTCTTGCACAAGCGCAATTTTGGTCAAGACACTGCCCTTTAAAGCAATGGAAACAGGTGGTTCAAACCTGAATTTATGGTACAAACGGATCGTTATTTGAGCCAGATGCTCTCCCGCCCTTTGTAGAATTCGTTGAGCATTTGGTTCACCAGCTTCCGCTTCTTTCACAACTAAGGGGGTTAGGGCTGCTATTTTATCCTTTGAAGAAGAATAGACAAAGTCTTTGATCTGTGCTGTCTTTTGGATTTTCAAATATTCGACTAGCCTCTGGCCCAATGAGCTGGATTCAAGTCCACACTCTTCCTCTAGGATTAATTGACGCAGAGCTTCGATTCCAATCCAATATCCACTACCTTCGTCACCTAGTAGATGCCCCCATCCTCCCGTCATTAAGCTTTGACCTTGATGTACTCCAAGCGCTACCGCTCCCGTACCTGCGATGGTCAAAATGCCATCTTGCCCTTGCAAGCAAGCCGCATGAGCAATTCGGGCGTCATTTGTGATCATGAGAGGTATTCCAAAACGCTCTTGTAGACTCGTTTCCACTACTTCTCGATGTGTTCCGCTCTGAATACCGGCTAGCCCCAAAAATAAATAGGCACATTCACAATCGTCTACGATTGCACTCTGACATTGTTCAATGGCTTTTATGATATGTGCGATAGCTGTCTCTCTATGCACTAGAACATTACCATATTCGCTTTCTGCCCTAGCAAGCTCTGCTCCTTGAAAATTGTAGGCTACCGCTATTGTTTTCGTTCCTCCGCCATCAACTCCAATGATATAGGCCACTTTTCTTCACTCACCTTACTTACGCTTTTTCAACAAACGCAAATTTTCCCCATGGCTGTAATTGATCCAATAAGAAAATTTCTTCTTCCGCAATACGACCAACCACATTGGTCTTCCCTGAATTCTCCATATCCTGCAAAGCTAGTTGCAATTCTCCTTTGTACTGCCCATATAGATTGTTTTCAATTAAAATATCTCCACGGCGGATATGCGGTGTATTGGATGGCGGAAAATCCTCCTGCTTGTATTTCACGCGAGATTGTGTGGAACGAATTAGGTAATCGGACACGTCTCCGCGATAGAAATGTGGCTCTTCTACTACAATCTTTTTCTCAAGAGGCGTAATGCTGTCATGCAACTGGACCCTAAATGTTAATTTATGAGGATTCACTTCGCTTACTTCACGTAGCTCTAATTCTGACGCATAAGCATTTGCGATAATGATATCGTCAATCAGCCCCATTGAATACAGGTGCTTTACCTGTGTAGCGATAGGAAGCGTACGGTGCATTTCCAGTGAGCAAAGCCCCTCAGTGACTGGCCATGGACCAAATGTAGCTGCCATCGAGGTAACAAACGCTGCTGTTCGAATTCCTTTTTCTTTAAATTGGCGGCTACAAGCTTCAAAATGCTTCAATGACAAGCCTGAATAGCGATGCGGATAAAAATTATGTGAGCCAAGTATATGATCTACTTGAGGCTGGTACGTCATAATATTGTCAATATACTTTGTTCCGCTGCTCATATTTAATTCAATTTTTAACCCATACGGATTATAGGTCATCATCGCTTCCTCATGACCGGTAAATCCCATATCAAGACGAATGCCATAAGCCCCTAGACGATGGAAAAAGGATAGATCATCATAGGAAATGCCCAGTTTACCAAAAACACGCGGTGCTATATCCACGATGACTTGCATACCTAGGCTATTGGCAAAATCAATGGTTTCTTTAAATTCCTGCACAATTGTCTCAGCATCCCCTTCAACAGACAATAGGCAAGTAAAAATCCGTGTAAAGCCATATTGATGCGCTAATGCAATATACGCTTTGTCCTTCTCGACTGTACTATGCTCTGGGTAAATAGAGATACCTAGCTGATGCATATCAAACCCTCCTTTGTCTATTTTGAGGTTTCTGCTTTTATTTTTTGTAAAATACGAATCATATGCTCAATCAGCTTTTGCTCACTCATTGAGGTCATAAGATGGTCTTGTGCATGAATCATTAGCAGTGTTTTCTCCGCAGGGGTGCCGTTTAGTTCAGCTTGAATTAAATCCGTTTGTGTGTGGTGAGCAAGTGTCAATTCTTCCTGCGCCTGCTTCATCAGCTCAGCAGCTTTTTCAAAGTTATACTCTTCGGCTGCTGACAAGGCTTCAAAAGCAAGACCACGAGCATTTCCACTATGGACAATAATTTCAAAAATGACCGTTTCATTGTTATTGACTTCGTTGTTCGTTTCGTTTTGCATGCTGATCCACTCCCATTCATATCATGATTCCTCTTCTTTACACACCTCTAGGAGGATACGTTACATTCCCCAAAATAACAGGCTCCCGAGCTCCTGTAGCAGTTGGCACATTACTTGGCAGACGGTGCAACGTTTCATGGGCCAATAAAGCAAATGCAACTGCTTCCTTAGCTTCGGACGACAATCCGACATCTTCCTGTGTGATAACCCTGCATGTATTCCCCAACTGTTGTTGTAGCATAGAGAGTAGCGTCTTGTTATAGCTACCGCCACCCCCAATGATCACCTCATCCACCTGCAATGTGGGAAAAATATAATTTTTGTAATGATAAGCAATCGAGCAAGCTGTAAACATCGTCATGGTAGCAAGTAAATCGTATGGGGATAGATGAGTATTTTCACGTATGATTTTCTCAACAAACTGCTTACCAAATAGCTCCCTACCCGTGGATTTAGGCGGTTGTAGCTGCATATATTCGATGCTCATGCATTGTGTAAGCAAAGCCTCATCTACTACTCCTTGAGCCGCCCATTTTCCATCCTGATCATAAGCTGTATCGAATAGAACTCTGCACAGCTCGTCGATTATCATGTTACCAGGACCTGTATCAAAGGCATACACATCCTGTAACTGAGCGGCTTTAGGAATGACGGTTACATTGCCGATCCCACCAATGTTTTGCAACAGCCGTGACTTTTCCTGTTCTCGGTACATGATCAGCTCGGTGTAGGGAACCAGAGGAGCTCCCTGTCCTCCTGCAGCCATGTCCATGGTGCGAAAATTGGAAATGACCGTTGTGTTGGTACGATAGGCAATTACTGCTGGCTCCCCGATCTGCAAAGTGGATGCGACATACGCTCCCTCTGACTGAGGCTGATGATAAATCGTTTGACCATGAGAACCAATGACAGAAATATTGGCAAAATCAAGCTGATTTTGTTTACAAATGGCTTCTACAGCGTCAGCAAATAATTCTCCGAGTTTAAAGTTCAGGCTACAAATGACCTGTACGTTCGAGCGTTCAAGTGACAAGCTGTCCATAATTTCGTCGCGCACAGACTGAGGAAATGGAAGCGTCATAAAATCAAGTAGCTTAACCTGTGAATCATAGCCCATTCCCTGAATATCGACCAGTGCTACATCAATGCCATCCAAAGAGGTACCTGACATAAGTCCGATTGCATAAGCCATAATTAAGCTTGCTCCTCTTTAAAAAATTGAGGCAGATAATCACGATGTGCCTCTAACAAATCATCCAACACAGCCTTAGCTTTTTCATCACTTGGCACTAAAGGATTAATCGTCAATGCCAGCAAGGCTTTCTCATAAGAACCAGTCACCGCCGCCTCTGCACCTACCCGCTCAAACGATTTGATCTGTTGAACAAGTCCATTAATAGCTGTAGGTAACTCGCCTACTGTGATTGGTTTTGGCCCTTCCTTCGTAACCATGCAATTTACTTCGATTGCTGAATCATGAGGAATCCCCTGAATGGTTCCATTGTTTCTAACATTTAAAGTCTGAATATCATTTGTTCCATTATACAGAGAGGAGATAAGACTACATGCGGCATCACTATAATACGCACCGCCGCGTTTTTCCAACTGTGGAGGTTTGATTTGTAGCTGTTCATCCCGGTATAGTTCAAAGAGATCGTCTTCCAATCGTTTTACCACCTCTGCTCGCGTGGTTCCTGATTCGAATGCTTTTAATTCCTCAGCTAAAATATCCTGTGTCTTATAGTAGTACCGATGATATGGGCATGGGATTACGCCTAATGCTTGCAGGAAAGTTGGCTCCCAAGGCATTGGAGCGATATTGCGCATAGATAATTGTTTCTCTGGGTCAGCCAGCATGTGCAGGACCTGCTTGGTTACATCCTCCCCATCAACTGTAGCGCGAAGTCCATATACAAGATGGTTAAGTCCGGCAAAATCAATGTGAAGTCGTCCTACATCAATATCAAGCATCTTTGCTATCGTCATCTTTGTGGTAATCGGTACGTTACAAATGCCAATGACCTTAGAATGCTTACCATAACGCAATAGCGCTTCAGTTACCATGCCAGCCGGATTGGTAAAGTTAATCAGCCATGCATTCGGGCATAGCTCTTGCATATCCTCGGCAATTTGCAGCAGGACAGGTATCGTACGCAGTCCCTTAAATAATCCACCTGCTCCATTGGTTTCCTGACCAATCATTCCATGCATTAATGGAATCCGTTCATCCTTAATCCGCGCTTCCAATAATCCAACCCGCATTTGTGTCGTAACAAAATCGGCGTCCCGTAAAGCCTCCCTGCGATCCAATGTTAGATGAATCTCCATCGGTACACCCGCTTTTTTGACCATACGTTTAGCTAATTCACCAACAATGTGTAGCTTCTCTCGCCCTTCCTCGATATCTACCAGCCATAATTCACGGATTGGCATCTCATTGTATCTCTTAAGAAATCCTTCCACCAGCTCCGGAGTATAGCTAGAGCCTCCTCCGATCGTTACAATCTTAATCCCTTTTTTACTCATCTTGCTTTCTCCTCTCTGTCCCATTTCTCCTATACTTGTCCGCAGATTTCTAGTCTTTTGAGGAAATAATGGCAAGCTTAGTACAAGTACACGAGATAATAACTAGCCGCCGTACAAACCACTAATGAACCGATAATAAATGTGATAGCCTGCATATGATTTTTATATTTGCCTTCAAAGTAAAGCATAACGATACTGACGCCTGTGCCTCCAGCCAAGCTATTTACTAGAAATAGACTCGCTTGCTGGGATAGTCCCAACCACATCAGAAACGGGGTAAGCAGCAAATTTAAGCCCACCAAAAACGTAAAAAAGAAAAAAGCGCTTTTCCAACGAAATCGAATAAGCTTGTTGCTCTCCTCCATTGTCCATTCCTCCCCTCTATGCAAAACGACACTATCAGATAACAAGAACGTAATGTGAGTAGAATGCTACTCATCTACCATGTATGCTTCTTTAACAAAAGAGACGTGGACAAAGAATGCCATAAGCTCCCTTTGTTCCACGTCCCCCCTTTCTTTATCTTACATCATGTTTACATTGTCGCTGTTTCCTCAGCTTCTCTTTCTTGGTCCACTACTTTTTTGTCATACATTTTAAAGAATGGAATGTAGATCAGGAAGGAAATCAGGATATTGATTACGACCAGAATAATGGCTCTCCAATCCCCGCCCGTAGCCAGATACGCTCCAATCGGTGCTGGCAGTGTCCACGGTACCATAATGTAAGTCGGATTCACCAAGCCAAGCACAGTGGCATAATACGACAAGGAAGCCGTAATGACAGGAACGATAACGAAAGGTATAATCAGCACCGGATTTAACACAATCGGCATCCCGAAAATCACGGGTTCATTAATATTGAAGATCCCCGGTACAATGACAGTTTTTCCCAATGTCTTGTGATAGTTTGATTTGGCAAATAACAGCATGCATAGGACAAGACCAAGAGTCGCACCTGATCCTCCAACCCAAACAAACCATTGGAAGAATGTTTCAGGTGCCACATGTGGAATCGCTTGACCAGCGGCTACTGCCTCCGCATTTTTAGCCAAATACACTTCCCATAGTGGACGGGCAATCGTACCTACAATGGAAACCCCATGGATACCAAATGCCCAGAAGAACGTAATTAAAATAACCGGAATTAGTATACCAGGCAGGCTATCTCCTGCTTTTACTAACGGTGCAATAATTTTATCAACAAGTCCATGTAAATCAATTTTAAAGACAACCGTAATGATTGTCATGATCAGAAGCACGATTGCTACCGGGATCAATGCTTCAAAGGAACGCAGCAGGGAAGGCGGCACCTGATCTGGAAGCTTGATCATCAAATTGCGCTGTTTACAAAAGCGCAATACCTCTACAGCAAAAATAGAAGCAAGCATCGCTACGAACAAGCCGTGTCCACCTAGATTGGTCATTGGAAGAACAAAGCCTGCTCCATCCATCACTTTAGGTGCAATCGTCATGAGAAATGCCATGATTGCTAATTGTGAACCTGCCAAAGGATCAAGATTGTAGCTCTTCGCCAGATTATGGCCTATCCCAAAGGAAATGTAGAGTGACATGATAAACATCGTCATTCGGTATGGAATAAGAATTTGACCCGCATTTTCCTTTGCCCACATTGTGATTGCCCAATCTTGGGGCAACGGTGGGAAAGCAATAATTAAGAAGAAACTTCCTACGATAATAAACGGTAAAGCGGAGATAACCCCGTCGCGGATTGCACGTAAATGTCGTTGTTCAGCGATACGAGCAATAGGACCTGACAAGTGTTTATCTAGAAATTGTACAAAAGCGTCCATGTCTTACTTCCCCCTTTACGCCCTGCGGACATCCTCTTTACAAGAAATGTTCTAGGTGTCTGATTACTTTGCTACTTCCTGTACTTTTTTAAATAAGGTTGCTCCACCAAGTGGTGTGTAGCCCTGAGGTGGAATCAGTTCGCACGGCACTCCTGCTGCATCCGCTTCTTGTTTTAACTGTTCAAAACGATGACGTACCTGAGGAGCTACCATGGCTACATTCCAGCCATTTTTCACTTCCTCAGCAAATTCTTGTGTACTGACAGCCTTCACTTCCATTTCGACCCCATGCTTATCTGCTTCTTTTTTTAGAGCGTTTACCACAATAGCACTGGACATCCCTGCGGAACATACGAATAATACCTTCATTACGATTCCTCCTTTTGCATGTATGAAAGTTTTTTGTAACCTTTACTAAAATAAAGCACTAGCTTTCAAGAGCGGGGGAAGCCCTTGGACATCAGCAGGTAGGTTTTATACAAGCATGATGAACGAAATGCTTTTCGATACCTGCTTTGTACCTGCCTTTAGTGTTACACCCCACTATGCATGTTGTCGAATCTATTTGTTTATAATGGTTGTATTTTTACTTGCGACACTATTCTGATGATTGTTGGAGGGCGTGCTGAACAAATCCTTCATACTTTTGCAAACGCTCCAGCGCCTCTTCATATTCACATGCAGCTAATATCATCACGATTGCTGCTTTTACATTCTTGTTAGCCTTTTCATAGAATTCAGTAGCTTGCTCGTAGCTAACCTCTGTTGCTTGCATAATAATTCGCTTGGAACGCTCCACTAGCTTTAGATTAGTTGGCTGAACATCTACCATCAGGTTTTTATACACTTTGCCAACGCCAATCATCGAGCAGGTGGAGATCATATTTAATACTAGCTTCTGTGCTGTTCCCGCCTTTAATCGAGTGGAGCCCGTCAAAATTTCAGGACCTGGAACTACCTCGATAGCTACATGAGCAAATCGACTAATCTCCGCACCCTTATTACAAGCAAGGCTGGCTGTGCTGGCTCCTACACTGCTCGCATACTGGAGAGCGCCGATAACATAAGGTGTACGTCCGCTGGCTGCAATCCCGATAACGGTGTCTTTGTCTGTTAGTCCAATGGCTTGCAGGTCACTTTTAGCAAGCTCAGCATTATCCTCGGCACCTTCCACCGCAACGACAAAAGCCTCTTTTCCCCCAGCAATCAATCCTTGTACCATCTCAAAATCAGTACCAAAAGTAGGAGGGCATTCCACTGCATCCAGGATTCCTAATCGTCCGCTGGTACCGGCCCCTATATAAATAAGTCTTCCGCCTTGTTTAAAAGAGCGAATCACTAGCTGAATGGCTCTTTCAATCTGCTCCAGCTCAGCAGCAATGGCACGTGGTACCTTTTGATCTTCCTCATTCATGATTTGCAACACGTTTAGGATCGTCATCTGGTCCAAATTCATCGTTCTATCATTACGTGTCTCTGTTACCAATTTCTCCAGCATGCGCTCACCTTCTGCTCCTATTTTGTTTCCGCTTTCATTTTACCACTTTGAAATAAAACGTCAATTATTTTATTTATTTTATGAATCAACATTTCAATGCACAATAAAAAAATAGGTAGTAAGAGAGCAAGGATGCAGCATAAAGGCAAGCATCCGCGCACCTATCTCCTTTCCTACCTGCTAGACCTTAATACCTCTTCACGAATTTCATTAAAGTTCTCAATAACCGTTTCCCCTATTCGATTAAACACACTTACATATAAGGCATCCACAATCGTTAAGTGCATAATTCTGGAAGCAAAACTACCTACACGAAAATCCTGCTCAATATTTGGCGTACACAGCTTAATGTCAGCTTCTTTATACAAAGGAGATTTCGTTAAATTGGTAATAGCGATAACCGTCACCTGCTTCTTTTTAGCGAAACGTACGATTTCCAGCACCTCTTTGGTATTCCCGCTTACAGAAATAGCGATCAGTACCCCTCCTTTTTTCATATTGGACACCACAGGAAGCATCATATGAAAATCGGTGGTCATCTCGGAGTAATAGCCAATTTTTCTAAATTTATGACAACCATCCAAGGACACTACCGAGGAGCCACCTACACCGTAAAAGATGACACTCTTCGTCTGTAAAATAGCCTCTACCGCTTTTTCTAATTCCCGTCTGTCAAGAGAAGTGGATATTTCCTCAATAGCAGTCTTATTGTGATACTGGACTTTTTGAAATAATTCATAGGGCTCGTCCTGCTTTTTAATGATGGAGAAGTCGCTCATATTCATATCTGAGCGAGTTAAATCTCGAACTAGCGCCAGCTTAAACGCCTGAAAACTACTCATCCCAATTGATTTACAAAACCGAACGACACTAGCTTCGCTTGCGCCTGATTGCTTGGAAATTTGTTTTGTTGTCATGGTTGGAATTAATTCGGCATGATTCACAATATAGCTTGCTACTTTTCTCTCTGCCTGCGTAAAGCTATTTAATTGGCTTTCAATCTTGCTTATAATCATGGAATGCATCTCATTCGCCTCCGTTCTTCTCTAGTTTTACCACATCTTACCTAGTTTGTAATAGTAGAAACCCGTAAGATTTTCGTTTTTCGCACATCACATAAAATCTCTTCGAAGAAATCACCATTAAATTTTTATCTTACATTCAAAAAATTGTAAGAAATAATATATGGAATAATATTACATTTATTGATAATATAGTATTCAAGTTATTAATTTCATCACAAAGGGAGGCTTATTATTCAAATGGTGAAAAAAGTGTTATTATCTGTTGCTCTCCTCTTTACAACCGCTTTTAGTAGTAGTGTAGGCTTTGCCAAGGAAGTCATTGAAGAGAAAAAGCCGGACAAGCCCCAGATTAAAGAAGTAGAGTTAGGCTCAGAAAAGCTAGGAAAACCTTTAGGAGAAAAGCTAGTTGTTGAGGAGGGGGCAGAAAAGCTACTTGATCCTGAAGAAAAAACAGTGGACATTGATGATTCTCTCTCTGCCCCCAAAAAGAAAAAATCCGCTACTGCCGAAGCTGAGGCAGAAAATACGGACGCAAATAATGCTAAGCCAATGACCATCGACTCTATTCACTCTGGCACCATCAATAAGGAAGGCGAGATCAGATGGTATGCCTTCTATAATACTAAGCCTGGAAAATTAACCGTCTTCCTTCAAACAGTTCGCTCCACTGACGTGAATTATGATCTGCATCTCTTTAAATTAAATGAGGAAACGATGAAGCTTGAAGAAGAATTAATCTCCTCCTATCAAGCGGGAAAAAACGAACAGGTTGCCCGCATCGCCCCTGAAGGTTATTACTACATAGCCGTAAATTCCGTTAAAGGCTTTGATACGGCTAATACCTTTGCTCTCGTAGTCAAGCACTCCACTACCTACGACAAATCTGAACCCGATGACAATGCATGGCTCGCTCAGGAAAAGGATTCCACCACCTTTACCAATACCCAAACGATTGATAATCCATTCGATGAAGATTGGAGTTATTTCCACGTACTAGAACCAAAATCAATCTCTGTCACCCTAGACAACCAGATCTCAGGTACCGTTTATCGCGCAGATATATTAGATGCAGCAGCAAATGTACTCCTGAGCCTCGATCAAAACAAGCAGTATCTCGTCAATTTCCCTAAAGGTGACTACTTTATTCGCGTTCTCTCTTCATCAGGCTATAGTGATTCTCAGACCTATACGTTAAGTGTTAAAGACCAATCAGTAGCGAGCTCTGTAGTAATCAACAACATTAACTCAGATGGAGGTGTGGAAGGCTTAGTCGATTATTCTCAGGGGAAAAAATGGAGAATTAAAAATAATATTACCGTTCATGGAAAAGCATACGATGCCAATGGCTACCCGGCTTATAATGTTCCCATTACGGTGTATGTCGTGACACGTCTTAATAATACGGTCTATTCAGGCACAGGAACAGCCGATGCCAATGGAAACTTTAGTATCGCCGTAAACGGAATTGGCCCGGCTATCGGTCAGAACACCCACTACCTCTACTCGTTTATACACTATTATGATGTGATTCCGCTTGTAGTGGCTAGTGGATCAACCAAGCTAACTTCTAATGTAGACAGTGTCTATCACTTCGCTTACTCGATTTATAATAGAAGCTAATTCTCCTAGCTATGTAGATAAAAAACGTAGCAAGAAGCTATATACTTATGCTTCTTGCTACGTTTTCCTTCTGTCTTACAATCAACGTTACTACTTCGTTAACATCTACGAGCCTTTTTTCATGTATTCGCCGCGAATCGGATTCGCATTCCCTTCCCACTTAATTCGAATGGACTTATTATTCATAACCTCAGGTGAGTTAGAAACTTGAAAATGAATATGTGCTTCACTAGAATTACCTGAATTTCCGCACAATCCAATGATCTCGCCTCGTTTCACCTTATCTCCTACTTTTACTTTAAGAGAGCCTGTTTTTAAATGTGCAGTGACACTATACTCGCCATTTCCATGGTCTATAATCACATGGTTACCAAGCAGTTCTGTTTTATTCGTTGTGCCAACGGGTACGTTATCAGGGATTTTATTTTCCACCTTCACTACCTTGCCATCCGCCGCAGCACTCACCTCCTGCCCGTAAGCATAGTAGCTTTCATTCTTAGACGGGTCACCCTGATAGGTCTTTTTATCCTTCATGATAACCAAATCGTAAGCATAACGCTGATTTTCTTGCTCATAATGGTAGTTAAATAATTCGTTTGTCCCTCCCCAAAAGACAAACCAATCCTGTTTGACAGGAGGAGTGAAGACATTTTTTGTAAAGGCCTGATCCGTTTGTGGAAAAGCCTTTAGTGGCATAATTTTTAGTCCATTAATTTTTTGTTGCTGGTTAAATATAGCACTTAATCCCTTTGTGCCACTTTGATCCAGCCATAGATATTGCTGATAACCATTTCCTATTGGTACATCAGCCTGTAACGTATAGCCTGTTATTCCCTCCTGAAAAGGATGGGCGAGTTGCTTCAATTCCTCTGAGCTTACTTGCTGCTGAAATTCCTTGGTCATTTGTGCATGGATTCGTTCATACTCCTCGTGTAAAAATACTTCACCGAATTGCTTCGGCTCGATCGGCTGCATGATGCTTCCCGTCTCCTTTTTTTGCACTACTTCTGTTTTCTCAGGCTGATAAACCACCGGCTTCCCGCAAGCAGTGAGACTGACTCCCAGCGCAGCTACTAAAAGGATAGGTGGGTAAATAGATCGTTTCATAAATAGACCCCTCTCGAAATTTTCTTTTTTAACCTTATCAGAAGAACATTACCCCTCTCGAAACTCTTCCTTACGAGTAGCTTACTTTGTACGCTTGTCCTCTTCCTGTTCTTCTTTATTCGTTAAGACTGAGTTAAGATCGGGTGTCTAAAATCCCGAGAAAACCATGGTATGATAAACCCTAGAAGCAGTCCGAAGAGGATCTATACATAAAGGAGGAATGGTGCATGCTTCATGCACAACTTTTGGTGGTGGACGATGAGCTAGCCATCGGTAAAATGCTAAGAACCGTTCTTTCTAAAGAAGGATTTGAGCATGTGGATGTGGCAATCTCAGCCGAAGATGCCTTGAATGCCTGTCAGAATAAAACCTATGATCTTATCCTATTGGACGTCATGCTGCCTGGAAAAAGCGGCGTAGAGATATGTCCATTACTGCGAGTGTATACCAATGCTCCCATTCTGTTTGTAACGGCGAAAAATACCGATTTAGACAAATTATCCGGCTTTGCGGTGGGTGCAGACGATTACATTACCAAGCCCTTTCATCCCTTAGAGGTGGTAGCCCGTATAAAAGCCCATCTACGTCGTTACCTACAATCAACGGAACGCGAACCCCTAGCAGTAAATCCGACCACCGTCTATGATTTTGGCCACTTTCTACTAGATGAACAAGCTGGGGAAGTGAGGGTCGCTAATAAGGTTGTCGATTTCCCCGCTCAGGTTTATCAGCTCTTGCTATTTTTATGCCAGAATCCGAATCGGATTTTTAGTAAGCAACAGCTTTACGAGCATGTCTGGGGGCACAATTCCTTTTCTGATGACAATACAGTAATGGTGCATATTCATCGGATTCGTGAGCGAATTGAACCAATACCAAGTAATCCAATCTATCTAGTTACAATTAGAGGACTTGGTTACAAGCTACTCCAGCGTGGAGCTAAACCAGTATGAATATGAAAAATCGTCTCATTCTTCAATTTATTTCCTTATTATTGGTCGCCTCCCTCATCTCGATTGTCTTCGTCACGGTGGCTTTTTCATTTATGAACGCTAAAATCAATGAGCTAGAGATGAGCCGGGATTTTACTCGTGCAGGTTTATCCAATTTAGTAACCACCCTACGCTTAGAGAACGGAAATATTATTTTTGATCCCGACATGCTTGCTCAGGTGAAAAAGTCGGGAGGCTGGCTGCAAACCATTGACGAAAATGGAATGGTGACCTCTAGCTATTTGACCCCTCCTGATGTGCCGAATCACTATAGGCCTGGGGAAATTCATGCCATTTGGAACGGGGAAAAGCAGTTTCCATACTCTCTGTACATCTGGATCGAGCCGAAAGATGGCGTAACCTACACACTGTTATATGGGGTTACATATAAGGAGGCAGAGCTGCTGAAACAAATTAGCAAAGCTGCAACCCTGCAATCAGAAAGTGTAGCTATTCCCGCCTCCTTGGAGCAGAAACTGCTTCAAAGCAATATGTGGCTTCAACTCCTTGATGCAAACGGAACAGAAATAGCTTCCTTATTGAAACCACCTAATGCCCTGAACCACTATTCTGTACAAGAATTAACGCTGAGGATACAGTATCCAGCACGCTATCAAGAGCGTCTTTTTACCTCCTATGATGATCAAACAAAACAAACCTGGATTCTCCATGCACCTGCCACTGCTTCGGGTACTACTACAAGCTTGTTTTCTCTTTCCTCCGAAGGTCAGATTGCTGGGGTCACCATCATTGTCCTACTGATTGCTATTATTACGGTATTTTTATTATTATCTCTTTGGTACGGACATCGGTTTGGCACGCCAATGCTACACTTATTAGAATGGCTGAATCAGATTGCAAAAGGAACCTATAAGGAGCCCCAAGACAGAAATGGTCTACCTAAAAGTCTCACTAAGTCCGGTCACTATAAACGCAACTATCGCATTTATCAGGAAGTTATGTTCTCCATGCATCATCTCGTGGCATGCTTACAACGTAACAACGAAATCCGAAATCAATTAGAAAAAACTCGCGAGGAATGGATAGCCGGAGTCTCGCATGATTTAAAGACTCCTCTTTCCTCCATACTGGGTTATTCCAAAATGCTGGAGAATAAAAACTATGAATGGACACCGGAGGAAATTCGTGACTTCGGCTCAACTATGAGCGAAAAATCTGCTTACATGGATGCCCTGATAAATGATTTGAGCATGACCTACCGTTTAAAAAACGGAGCTTATTCGCTTACTTTTACCTCTCAGGATATTAATGAGCTTGTTCGGCGTTCTATTATTTCCTTTTTGAATCATCCTCAATTTCAGGAGGCCGCCCTTACCTTTCGTCCGGCTTTACCAACGATTCATTATCCTGTAGACTCGTACGCCTTTCAGCGTATGGTTGATAATGTGATTGCAAATGCCATCCTGCATAATCCTGTCGGTACACCTATAGAGATTTGCTTACTAGCTTGTGAAACGGATGATCCAAATGTAGAGGTAGAGGGCTTCACGTTAACAATTCGCGATGGTGGTACAGGAATGAATCCCGAGGTTGCCCACCAATTATTCGAACGCTACTATCGGGGAACCAATACAGACCGTCTGACTCAAGGAACTGGATTAGGTATGGCTATTGCCAAAGAATTAGCATTGGCACATGGAGGAGAAATTCAAGTGGCAAGTGAGCTTGGGAAGGGAACATCTATTGCGTTTACATTTCAAAAAGAGAAGGATTTATTGCCTTCTTATCATCTAAAAAACCTCTTCACTCACAGTAATTAATACGGGGACTGACCCCATAACGTGAGACAAATCAAAACACCTTCAAGAGAATGCAACCATGTCGTAAGATATGGAAGTAACCTGGAGGTGTTTTTTCTTTGGCAACGAGAGTGAGTTACCCTATGGAAAT